>JBBADV010000020.1 GCA_041656295.1 Kiritimatiellales bacterium
GCTGCGTGCACATTCACCGTTGCCGGTACGAGCGCAATCAGGTTTTTCGGACACGCAGCCACACACTTGCCGCAACCGACGCAAATCTCCGGATGCACAACCGCCAGCCCGTCGCGTATTTCAATCGCATCGAACGGGCACGCCCGTGCACAGCTTGCAAAGCCGATGCAGCCGTAGTCGCAGCCTTTCGCACCGCCGGCAACCACCACCGCCGTGCGGCAGTCGCCCACGCCGTTATACGGTGCGCGCCGGGTTACCGCCGCACTGCCGCTGCAGCGTACCACTGCCACCAGTTTTTCCTTCTCTTCGGCGATAATGCCGAGAAATTCAGCAATCCGTTTTATATCGGCGGCAGACGCCACCGGACACTGCGCTGGCGGGACCTGCCCGGCGGCCAGCGCCTTTGCAAAATCGGCACAGCCCGCATAACCGCAGCCGCCGCAATTCGCGCCGGGCAGCATATCCGCGACAACTTCAACCCGTTCGTCCGTTTCCACCGCAAACGTTTTTGCGGCGACTCCGATCACCAGCGCCAGCAGTGCGCCGAGCACTGCGGTGAAAATTAAAGAAGCAATTATTGTGGTCATAATGAATCAGGCATTAGGTTTAATCAGTCAAAAGTTTCAAAGTCGAAAGTCTGAAAGTCAGATGTCTGGAGCTCGTTTTCCGACCTTTGGCTTTCAGACTTTGGACTTTTAAACGCTTCATTGTTTAGGTCTCAGATTTTAATTTCAAGCATCTTAAACCAGGCCGGAGAATCCCATAAAAACCATTGCGAGAATTCCGGCGGTGATTAAACCGATGCCGGTACCCTGCAGCGGCGCCGGAACTTTTGCGAGATCCAGCTTTTCACGCAGACTGGCGAACAGCACCAGTGCCAGCGCAAAACCAACTGCTGAACAGAAACCAAAAACGGTTGATTCAAGTACGCCGCGCGATGCCTGTACATTCAGCTCCGCAGCGCCCAGCACGGCGCAGTTCGTGGTGATCAGCGGCAGGAAAATGCCGAGTGCCTGATAGAGCGGCGGACTGAACTTCTGCAGAATAATTTCAACCAGCTGCACCAGCGATGCAATGACTACGATAAATACCAGAATACGCAGAAAGCCCAGATTGATTTCCGTACCGTTCAGCACAAAGGATTTGGAAAGAAGATGGTGATAAAAAACTGATGTCGCAAACGATGCCAGTGTCATTACAAAAATCACTGCGCCGGACATGCCGAGTGCGGTTTGCAGTTTTTTGGAAACGCCCAGAAAAGGGCAGATGCCGAGAAATTTTGACAGCACGAAATTATTTACCAGAATCGCGCCGATCGTAATCGCTAAAATATTGTCGCCCATGTTACATCCCGTATTAAAAATACACATGACCCTAGGTTATTCTAATCACCGGCTCAACCTTTCTCTGTGCCGGAACTGTATGTTTAGATTTGATATGAACTGTGAATTGATCATGACAGGCATAATCATCCGGCGCTGAAAATGATCCGCAGTTTAACAGGGGTCAGCGCGTATCACTGAGTTGTCATACACCGCTTTAACCGCAGCACCGGGCGGGACGGTGAGAAAATCGGCGTTATCCCAGTCGCCCTGAATCAGTTTTTCAATCAGATACATACTGCCGGGCACTGTAACGAACTCCCAGTTTTTTTCCACCGCGCACCGGCGCGCTTCTGCTTCCATGTGCGGCGGTTCAATCCCCATCGGAATCCATGTTACGCGATCGTAATGTTTCGTGCCGTTGCACAGCATTTCAAATAAATATTCGGCATTATCCTCACCGTATTTTTCTACCAGTTCCTGCAGAGAAAGATTCATACCGAGCTGCTGCTGTACTGACAGATCTTCAAATTCACCGGCAGCGTTACCGCGCTCAATCCAGCCGCTTGTCAAAAAATAGGTGCCGGGATGTTCATCAAACAGTTTCCGGTAACGGTCGCGTCCGCCGAGAAACAGCGTAATGCAGTCATGCGCGCGCGGCAGAATTAACGGACATCTCCGCGCACGAACACCGGCGAGTCCGTTATTGCACAAGCCGTAGCCGAGCAGGATTGCATCATAGTCGTCGTTTACCGTATCAATTATTTCCTGCATTTTTACCGCCATTTGTCCCGGCGGCAGATCGTGCAGGCCTTTCGGTAGAAAGGTGAGGTCAATCCGGTGCGGCGTGTGCGCAATCACAGAGCACATTTCCCGGAAAAAAATTTCACAGGCGATGAGTTTTAAATTCATGGAATAGAGCCGTTAAATTAAATTTTTATTGTACCGGCAGTTCAAAATTATGTGTTCTGTTTTTTCATGTCCGCAAAAAATGCAGCGCTAGCGGCGGCAGGGTCCCCGGCCTGCATGATTGGACGGCCGACCACGAGATGCGTTGCGCCCTGTGCCGTTGCGAACGCCGGTGTTGCTACGCGCTTCTGATCGCCGGCGTCGCTGCCGGGCATCCGGATTCCCGGTGTAACAAGCAGTGCCGCTGGAAATGCTTTGCGCAGTGTGCCGGCTTCGTGGGCGCTCGTGACCAGTCCATCAATTCCGGCGCCGAGTGCAAGCTCGCCGAGTTTCAGCGCCTGTTCAGAAACGGTGCGATGGATGCCGAGGACAGCAAAATCGTCCTGCGACAGACTGGTCAAGGTGGTTACAGCAACGATTTTCGGCGGATTTTCACACTCGCGTGCGGCACCGGCGGCGGCTTCCAGCATGGCGCGTCCGCCGATGGCATGCACAGTCAGTAAATGCACACCGTGCGCAGCGGCTGTTTTAACCGCGTTAGCCACGGTTTGCGGAATATCGTGCAGTTTGAGGTCGAGAAAAATATTTTTCCCGCGCGTTTGCAGCGGTTTAAGTGCTGCAGGGCCGGCGGCGCAGAATAATTCGAGGCCGACTTTATACCACTGCAGTGAATCAGGCAGACGGTCGAGCGCGCGTTCCATTTCGTTAAGATTCGGAACATCCAAAGCAACAATCAGAGCGGGATCCATGTTATTCCTTTCATTTAAGCGGAAAAAAGATAACCATAAACTCCAGGGAAATTAAAACTCAAACCACAGATATCACGGATATAGACGGATAATTTTTTAACTGGAGGGACGCTGGCTCAGCGTCCGCGGTCGCCGAGGCCGGCGACCCTCCAATTCTTTTTTCGTGTCTTTTTTGTGTTTTTCGTGGCTAATAAAAAACATGAAACAGGAAATCGAACGAAAATTTCTGGTGAAGGACCATAGCTGGCGTTTAAGCGCCGGCGTCGGTGTTAAAATTACGCAGGGTTATTTATCGTCCGGCGCTGAAAGCACGGTACGCGTACGTGTTGCCGGCGGACGGGGATTTTTGACGGTTAAAGGCAGGCCCGCCGGCATTGCGCGCACTGAACTGGAATACGAAATTCCGCCGGCAGATGCGTTGTATATGATTGAGCACTTGTGCGGCGGGCGCGTGATTACTAAAACGCGTTACACAGTGAAATATGCCGGCGCGGTATGGGAAATTGATGAGTTTTCCGGCGCACATACCGGGCTGGTACTTGCCGAAATTGAACTCGAAGCCGAAGACCAGCCCGTTGGAGCGCCGGACTGGCTTGGTGAAGAGGTTTCTGCCGACCGGCGTTACACTAATGCCGCCTTAGCGGAAACCACTACAAAAAAAATTTAAAAAACTTCTTTTTTCTCATACGCCATCCTGTAGAGTCCGCCCGATTTGTCATAAATCCAAACGAACGTTATGAAGAATATTATTACAGCCATTGCACTGGGTTTCATCGCCGGCACCGCCGGCGCCGGAATCACGTTCGATTTTTATAGAGACCCTGCTGTGTATACAGATATGCACCTGCAGGCCGGTCCGGTCACGCTCGTAACGAACGGACTCCAGGCAACATTTTCCGCCAGTACCGGAGTCATGAGCTGCGCTCATTCGACAGGGCTGGGCATTCACACTGCGGGCGGAGACGAAGCTGGACGGTATCTGATCGATCCCGGTGAGGTTTTACTGATCAGCTTTGACCAGGATGTCATATTTACATTTCTTCATTTCATTAGCTTTACTGAGGGGGAAACATTTGTGATCCGGGGCGACAATATCGTGTTAAACGGAGTTGCAACGGATCAGTGTATAATTAATTATCACGATCTGGACGGACTGCCGATAAAAAGCTGTACGAATATGGTTTTTTCTGTGCCCGCCGGAACGGAGCTTCAATTTACCGTAGCCGATGGATTTAGCAGTATCGGTCTGAGAGCATTTACTGTTGATGTAATTCCCGAACCGGCAACCACCGGGCTGGCTGTTATGCTGCTCGTGGGTACACTGTTTTTCTACCGCAGATTTTACCAGCAATAGAAGCATTAATGTGAGATAACGACTAAAAGGAGAAATACAATGAAAAAACTCATTACACTGTGCATTCTCGGCCTCATTACCTGCGCAGCAGGGGATGAAATATCGTTCAATCTGTCCGGACTCACTGCCGTTGCCGGCGATCCGGTGTATGCGCAGTTAACCAACAATGCGGGACCCGTCAGCGTTACACTGGACGGATTGACCGCAATATTTACAGCCAATACCGGAACGATGCACCGGACAGGCAGTGGTTTTGGAATCCGGTCGGATGCCGGAAGTGTTACTTATGAAATTGAAGCGTCTGTTGTTGCGCGGGAAGCACTGCTTGTGCAGTTTGATCAGGATGTAGAGATCACACTCGTTGATCTGCGCCGGTTTGAAAACGGAGAGACGTTTAATGTGATCTTTGATTCAACGGATCATCTGATTGGATATGACGATTTAACTAATAAAACAACTGCGATTTATGCAACCAGCTGGTTTATCTCTGCCGGCAAAACGGTTGAATTTACGGTTCTTCCGGGATCCGGTGTCAGTCTTGACGGATTTACTGTAACAGTGGTTCCGGAGCCGGCGGCGGCCTTAATTCTCGCTTCCAGCTTGCTTGCCCTTGGATTTTATCGCCGGTTTTTCTGCCTGCTGTAATACATTGCCCGGTTGCTCTTTCGCAACCGGGCACCGCATGAAATAAAGAGCAATAAATTCTTTTAAAGTTTATTTCTCCTGCTACACTGCAGTTATAGGAGTTGGTAACTGTACTTAGCAGGAGGAATTATGCAGAAATCTATTGTTTCTATTGTTCTCGGTTTCATCATCGGAGTTAGTGGCAGCGAAATATCATTTGAATTTTTTGATGCCAACTCCGCAGCTTATTTCCCGGTGAGCGGGCTCAGCTCGGCCGTCATCACCAACAATGGCTTAGTGGTGTCATTTTCGGTGAACACCGGTACCATGAATCGCGTCGGGTCATACGGCTTCGGCATAACGTCCGGCGTTACAGGGAATTCGACCTCGGCGATTGACCCCGGTGAAAGTCTGCTCGCGATATTTGATCACGATGTCGAAATTACTGCGCTGGATTTCCGGCAGTTTACCGCTGGTGAAGTTTTTAATGTAATTTTTGATTCAGCGGACCATCTGATTACACGCGACGATCTGACCCAGAAAGTCTCTGCCATCTATTCCGGCATCCACTGGTTCATTGCCGCCGGAACAGCGGTTGAATTTACCGTTATACCGGGATCAAGCATCAGCCTCGACGGATTTACAGTAACCGTTGTGCCTGAACCGGAGGTCACGGGACTGACAGCTCTTGCACTCGCTGCCGGAATTTTTGCCACCCGTCGTCTCCGCCGGCGACAAATATAGGATAAGTTTCCGGTCGCGCGCGCGCGACGAATTCTGTGCAATCATGGACAGGCATCCTGCCTGTCCATGAGCATTCCCCGTTTAATTTGTCGCATTGATTATTGCGCGCCCGCCGGATGCGTCTGCAAATATTGAAGCATACATTGCAGCCGCGGGCGTTGACCGCACTTTTTCAGCGAACACGGTTGCTACATTTTATGGCACAAACTTTGCACCGCCTTTTCAGCGGCGCGTTTTTCCGCTTCGCGGCGGCTGGTGCCTTTGCCGCGAAAGACAAATGTAGAAACCGTTACTTCAACGCAATACTGCCGCGCATGATCCGGCCCCGCCGCTTCAACCACGCGATACGCCGGAATATCAAACCCGTTCTTCTGGGCGAACTCCTGCAGCACACCTTTTGGATTAATCAGTACCGGACCGGCGCTTTGCAGCGGATTCAGAATATTGCGTTCAAAAAATTTGCGCGCCGCTTTCAGTCCGCCGTCCAGCCATACCGCACCGATCAGCGCTTCAAGCGCATCTTCCAGATTCGAATTGCGGTTGGCGCCGCCGCTCGCCGTTTCACCTTTGCCGGTGCGCAGGAAATCGCCGAGCCCGATTTCACGCGCCATTGCCGCCAGCGCCGGACCGGACGTCAGCGCACTTTTCAATGTGGTTAATTCACCTTCCGCCGCCGCCGGGTTTTGAATCATCAATGCATCTGCCGCTAAAAATCCGAGTACCGCATCGCCGAGAAATTCCAGCCGCTGATTATCATCCTTTACCTCTTCCGCTTCGTAACGGAACGATGGATGTGTCAGCGCCGCTGCCAGCAGGGCCTTCTTTTTAAAGCGGTACCCGATTCGTTTTTCTAATGCCTTAAACTGTTGCATAATTGTCAAGCCATGGAATACACCGGTTATTCCGATTACTCAATTCAACTTTTTTAGAGTATATTGCACAATAATTTTATAAAGAAACAACAGGAAGCATGGCGGCGGGAAACTACCGGGTCGCAAGATTTCCGGGATAAGTAAAAAAACACAAAAAATTTATTTAAGGTGATTGAATGGGTGTCCGGTTTCTGTTAGAAGTTTCGTCCACTTATGAATAACGTCCGTATTTTGCGGTTTTTACGATGCATCCTGTATGCGGGATGCTTTCTTTTTACGGCGGCGATTTTTGCTCAAACGGACGAAGCGCCGTTGCCGGAAGAATCCAGTGCATCGGAACTGGCGACAAGTATTCTTTTACAGGATGCGCGTAAACTGCTGGAAGCCGGGCGGAATGTAAGAGCGATTCCATATCTGGAGGCGATTGTTGTTCGTCTGGAAGATATGCCGAATGCGGATTCGGCGATGGTGCGGGCGACCTGCATGTATCAACTCGGAGTGAGTTATATGGAAGCGCGGCGGTTTGAAGAGGCTGCGCAAACATTCCAAAAATTTTCGAAAGAGTATCCTTCGAATGAATCGGCGGAGATGGCGCGTTTTCTGACGCTGGATGCCTATTCGCGCATGTCCGGTTCCGAATTGATGAAAGAATATCTGGCCGAACTGGAAGCGTCCGGTGAAATGTCGCGGATCTTTGCCATGTTCCAAAATCCGGAGCATGCGGATATGTACCGCCTGGCGGTGATTTCGATTTGCAGCGCGTATGCCAGATCAATGGATATTGAAAATCTGGAGAAATTTCTGCCGTACTGCGATAAATCGGCGCGCAATGATATCGGTCTAAATCTTGCATTGCTGGAAGGCGGCGACAATGCGTTTGAAAAGAGTGAATATATTACAGCACTCGAACTGTACCGGTTGATCCAGCTCAGCGAGGAGTTGAAAAAAGATTATGATGTCCGCATTGCGGTGCTGACGGCTGAACTGGCGAAACAGCCGCCGTGGGTTCCGCAGGCGCAACGCGAGGCGCAGGACGCGCAGCGGGCATCGGAATCGAACCGGCTGCAGCGGATGAAAGATGACCGCAGCGCGTTGGACACACAGAATTATGATAATGATGTGCGTATCCGTATGGCACAGTGCTACGACGCGATGGAGCGCCGGTGGGCGGCGTATGAAATTTTCAGCTATATTTATACCGCATTTCCGGAAGGCGTTCAGGCGGAGCAGTGCCGGTTTTTCGCGTTCCAGACGCTGATGGCGCTGAGCGAATATGAGGACGCCAAGAAAGAGGGCTATACCTATCTTGAAATGTTTCCGTCCGGCGGTTTTTTTGATGAAACGGCGCTCGGCCTGATTCATGTTCATATTATGGCGCATGAACTGGACAAGGCGGATGAATTCGCCCGTGCACAGCTTGAACGCGAAATTCCGAACCGCTTCGCCGATCAAATCTGTTATCTGCTTGGTTATATCCGTTTCCAGCAGATGGATTTTGAAGACGCGCTGACATTTTTTAACCGGACATCAAAAGAGTGGCCGACCGGTATTTACGCCGAAGAATCCATTTACTGGGTTGGCATGTGCAATCTGTTTCTCGGAAAGTTCGCCGACGCGGTGGAGGTGTTTGAAAACTATCTGAACGATCCGGAATGCGAACACAAAGAATTTGCCGAAGATGTAACGTACCGGCTCGGCATGGCGCGTTACGGTTTAGAGGAGTTTGACAAAGCGGAAAAAACGTTTCTCGGTTTTCTTGAACAGTTTCCGGATAGCGAGTTGAGATCGGAAGCGCTCAGTATGCTCGGCGATCTGCGCGGTGCGGAAGGCGATTTGGCGGCGTCGCTGGAATGGTACGCGCAGGCGCGCGCAGCGGCACTGAATATGGAACAGGAAAATTATGCGGTGTTCCAGATGGCGCGTGTGTATGAGCTCGACAAGCAGTTTGAGTCGATCATCTCACTGATGGATACATACGGCGAAAAGTGGGGAGATCAAGGCGATTTTGCGCAGGCGGCAATGTGGACGGCGAAAGCATGGCAGTCGCTTGGCAACGATGCAAAAGCACTGGATGTGCGTTGCAGTGCAATTATCGCACATGGTGGAAACCCGGAGCTCGACAGCGTGGATGTAATGCTGAAAGAGCTGATTCAGGATGCGCGTAAATCCGGAGAAGAATACGCCGGCGGAATTAAAAGCCGCATGGCCGCGCCGCTGGCGGATGCGGTGCAAAATGATAAACCGCTCTATTACCGTTTAGCTGCGCTGTTCGCACGGATCAGTTCCGGTACGGAGCATGCGCAGTATGCGGCGCCGGTACTGCAGGAAACGGACTTGAACCTGCTCTCGCCGCTGCCGCTGCTGCTGGCCGCTGAGGAATTGGCCGGTGCCGGAAATATGATACGTGTGCAGGAGGTTTATGACTGGTTCACAAAATCGTTTGGCACATCGGATATGCTGCCGGATATGGTGAATATTGAAATTGCGGCACTGTCAGACTCCGGCGAGTTTGAAGCCGCGCTGAAACTGGCAAATGAAGCCATGATTCGTTTTGACCGTTATGCCGAAACCGGACTGACGAAAAAACTGACCGGCGATATATTCCGCAGGATGAAAGAGTATGATTCAGCGGTTGAGCAGTATAATGAATTTCTCACGGTACGCGAATGGCGCGGGCCGCTGACGCCGCAGGTGCTGTACTGGATTGGCATGTGTAAGTTTGAGCAGGGCCATACGGAAGAAGCATTCGCTTATTTTCAGCGTGTGTATGTGCTGTATGAAGGTTATCCGGAATGGGTGGCGAAAGCGTATGAGGCCAGCGTGAACTGCCTGCAGAAGCTCGGACGCCGGACAGAGGTCGTGAAGACGTGGCAGGAAATGGCGGCAAATCCGAAGGTGGCTGAGATGCCCGAAGGCCGGCGCGCTCAGGAAGAACTTGTGAAACTGCCGGGAGGCCGCCGTGATTAAATTAAAATGGATTCCACTTTTATTAGCCGGCGCTGCGCTGCTGACATCAGCACAGGTACAAAAACCGGCGGCACCGCCGCCGCCGTTCATACTGGATCATACGGCTGTAGAACAGTTTAATGAAACATTTACTGCCGGTGATTTCGCGGGCGCGGCGGATATTCTGAACACACAAAAGCCGGCGCTGATTGCGGCGCTGGCGCGCCCCGGCGACGCAGCGGAGTGGATGGCAAAACTGGTGCGCGCGGAATATCACAGCGGCGATTTTGCATCCATGCGTTCGGCGGTTAATGCATTGAAAAAAAGCGGCAGTCCGCTGGCCGGTGAAGCAGCGGTGTATGAACTGCTCGCGCAAATGGATGAAGGTAAAGCGGCGGTGGTGACAGCGGCGCTGCCGAATGTGACGTTGAGCGATTGTGCGGCAGCGGAAATGGTGTATGCGCGCGCGGCGGTGGAATCCGGCGATCATAAAACCGCGCTGCGGCATCTGGCACGGCTCGGAGCATTTCATTACCGTGAAACGGACTGGCTGCCGCCGGCGCTGTATCATGAAAGTTTAATTTATCGCCAAACGGGTGCTGCAAAGGCGGAGCAGTTTACAGTTCGTGAGCTGAAAGCGAGCGATCCGTCCGGACGCTGGCATCAAAAGGCCGTTGAGGAATTGAAGAAGTTTGAGCAACAGGAAGGATAGGAGTTCGGTTATGAAGAAGATCGGGTTGGTTTTGTTTTCAGTTTTTTCCGCCGCAGTGCCGGTGTTTGCACAGGGTGTAATTAACGCGGAAGCCGCCGCTGTAAACGGCGAAGAGCAGACGATGACGTTTATGGTGCTGCTGAAGCAGGGCGGCTGGACGATGTGGCCGCTCGGACTGTGTTCGGTGGCCATGGTATTTTTCGTTGTTCGCAATGCGCTGATGCTGCGCCAGAAAGAGCTGCTCCGGCCGGATCTGCGTAAAGATTTTGAAGACATTCTGAGGGAAGGACGGATTAAAGATGCGCGCCGGATGTGTGAAGATCATGTCTGTCTGATGACGGCGGTGCTGGACGCCGGACTGGAGCGGATGGAAGAGAGTGCAGATATTGTATCAGCTAAAGAAGCGATTGAGGAAGCCGGCAATGAACAGATGGTGACGTTTATGAAACCGATCAATTATCTTTCAATTATCGGTGCGATTTCTCCAATGCTCGGACTGCTCGGTACGGTTTCAGGTATGATTAAGGCGTTTCAGAGTATTTCCGCCAGCGGTATGGGTAAGCCGGAACAGCTTGCCGGCCACATCGGTGAAGCGCTGATTACCACCGCAGTGGGCTTAACGATTGCAATTCCGGCGATGCTGGCCTACTTCATCTTTAAAAACGGATTCATTAAAACGATGTCGTCGATGGAACGGACTATCAGCCATTTTCTTAATGTATATCAGAATTCGCAGAACCGTTAATCCGGGGCGGAACGAATGAAATTCAGAATTCCGACAGAAGGCGGCGAAGACTCTCTCAACATGGCCCCCATGATTGATATGGTCTTCCTCCTGCTGATCTTTTTTATGGCGGCGTCGCATCTGACGAAGATCGAACGCGTGCCGGTGGAACTGCCGACGGCGGATAACGCGAAAGTACCTGAAAACACCGGTGCCCGGCAGATTATCACGCTCCTTGCAGTGGATGATTCCGGAAAGACGATGGAAATTTTTATGAACCAGCTGCCGGTTGAAATGAAAGAGTTCGGTGCGGCGATTGAAAAGGCGACGAACAGCGGTGAGCGCCCGGTGTATTTGCGCGTTGACCGCCGGCTGCGCCACCGGAATGTCCGGCAGGTTATGGCTGCATGTGCCGACGCCGGTATTGCGGACGTAATTTTCGGTGCACTGGAATCAGGGAAATAATTTAATGAAAGCCTGGCTCGAAGAATTAGTGAATGAAAAGGCGGAGCTGCAGATTGCACCGTTGATCGACGTGGTGTTTCTGCTGCTGATCTATTTTATGGTCAGTTCAACGCTGATTAAATCTGAAGCCGATTTGAGTCTGGCGCTGCCCGGCGCTGTTGCGCAGTCAGAAGCCGTGGCCATCCCGGACGAGCAGATTATTGAGGTCGGAGAAAACGGTGCGATTATTATGAACGGCCGGATATACACTGCGCCGGATAAAAGCGATCTCGCCGAGCTGGAATATACGCTCGTCCGTTACGCCGAGGCGTCACGCATGGTGAATGTTCCGGCGGCGATTACAATTTATGCTGACGATGAAGCGCTGCATGAACGCGTGGTGGATGTGCTGAATGCCTGCGCCGGCGCAAATATTAAAAACATAACTTTTGGTGCGAATTAGACGGATTGGTATGAAAAAAAGATTTTTCAATCTGACCCGCAAGGGACACGTCCGCAGTACAGAGGCGGCAATCGTCAGCATTGCTGTACACGTCGTATTGATTCTGCTTGCCGGTTCGATTGTCGCGGTGCGTATCATTCAGAAACGTAACGCAGAATTTACCGTTTCAACCAGTACGCCTAAACTGGAACGGCGTCAGTTGCAGATGCCGTCGAAAATGGAAAAACTGCGCGAAACATCGCGCGCGCCAAAAATTGTCAGCCGCCGGACATCCTCATCCAGTCCGTCGTTCACGGCGCCGGATATGGGCAAAGTCGGTGCTGTCAGCACTCAGAAATTCACAATGCCGTTTGCACGCAGTGGACGCGATTTCAGCGTACTGATGCGCGGCATCGGAACCAGTGCACCGCAAATAAAATTTTTCGGCATTCGCGCGCAGGGCGAAAAATTTATTTTTGTTATCGATGCCTCGGTTGCCATGATTACAGAGGATACCGGAAAAACGGCCTCGTTTGCTCACATTAAAGATCAGTTGAATCAGACGTTGAAGCAGCTTCCGTCATCGGTTCTTTTTAATGTTATTCTGCATGACGGCGATACCGTTTGTTTATTCCGGCCTGCCATGGTTCCGGTGACGGAAAGTAATTCCACGGCCATGGTTGAATGGCTGGCTCCCGTGAATAGCGATATAGAAAAACCGGGACTGACCGAAGAACAGAATAACTACACACCGCGCGAAGTGTATAACAGTGCGATGGGCACAGATGTCAACAACTGGATTCTCGGGTTGCAGGCGGCATTTGAGCAGCGTCCGGACACTGTATTTATTGTGGGTGCGGGGTGGAATAAATATAAAATCAGCAAAGAAAAAGGCGAACTGCTGTTGGATTTCTCTATGTGGGAGCTGTTCGGCGGCGGCGGACAAATGTCAGTGGCTAATTCGCCGCTGCTCAAAGACGATCGCACCATGCGTGATGATCTGTTAAAGCAGGCCGTGGCCGCCATTCAGAAGGATGAAGAAGCGCGCCGTATCGAACGCAAGCCGACGGATTTTGTACATAGTCTGTTAAATTACGTTGAATATTCCGACAAACAGGTGATCGGACACGCCGAAACAGTTTTCCGGCGGAATTATCTGCCGCGTAAGCTGGCGCGCCCGCGCGTCAGTTTTGTCCGGCTTATGCCGGAACATCTGGCAGCAGTGGCGGATGCGGATACCAGCAGCATTCGTGAACTGGTTCGTAATTACGGCGGCGAAGCCGGTGTCTACCGCTGGCAGGATTTCAGCATTGCACGCCGCCGTTCTTCACCGGCAGCTCTCAGTGGCGAACCTTCCAGAGCTGATAAGACATCGCTGAGTGAAGTAAACTTTTTCGGCGCGCCGGCGCGCGGGCAGAAATTTGCATTCCTGCTGGATGCATCGGCGGATATGATTCGCAGTCATCGCGGTGGAACCAATGCTTATGCGTTTATAAAAGATCAACTGGTCAAAACAGTTGCTGAACTTCCGGCTAGCACGCAGTTTAATGTGATTTTATACGATGAAGGAAAAACCGCATTGTTCCGTCCGGAACTGAGTCCGGTGTCCGCAGCTGCCGGTCTTACGGAATGGCTTGCGCCGGTGAATACGAATGCGGTTTCTGCCGGCTTAACGGATGAGCGGAACAATTATATCCCGCTGACCATTTATTCTTCAGCCCTCGCAGAAGATGTCAAAGGACTGCCGCGCGCACTTCAGGCGGCGATGGAACAGGGCGCGGATTCGATTTATGTTGTCAGTACAGCAATCGGGCGTGTCAGCGTTGACCCGGAAAAAGGACGCCGCCTGCTCGATTTCTCAGTTTGGGGCACGCTCGGTGCCACAGCTTCTTCCGGTAATACAGAAGAAGATGAAATGGATGCGGAGGGAAATGTTGTTGCAACGGCTATTGCGACATCCGGAAACGTTACTTCCGGTGGCATCATGTCGCCGCTCCAGGAGGACCGGAAACAGATCGCTGCCATGATGCGTGCTGCATTGACACGAATCGGTGCTGAAAACCGGCAGCGGCAGAATGCCGGACTGCCGCCCGGCTTCGTTCACAATATTTCACAATATCTCGATTACACTGCCGCTCAGGTGAATGCCCACATTTCAGAAGTTGTTAATGAGCAGTATATCGGGAACGAATTAAATCCGCCGCAGATTCACACCGTGTGTCTGGCTGAAACAACAACCCGCCAGACCGGACGTGAAGTCGGACGCGACCTGAAACAATTGTCAGAAGCATACCGGGGGAATATGCGTGTATTCCGCGGTGCGCCGACGGACGACCAGATCCGAAAAATCAACCGTCTGATTGAATTGAAGCCTTAATGTTGAAAATAAATTGATCTGAAAACGCCGGGAAATATTCCGGCGTTTTTTACGCGCAATACTTTTAAAGAATATATATTGTGTGCGCGTGAAACAGATCTGTTTAAGGGAAGAAGGCGAAGACTATGCTGTGCGGATGCAGGATCTGCCTCCGTCGATGCAGCCGCGCGAAAAATATGATCAGGTCGGGCCGGAACATCTTGCGGATTCCGATCTGCTCGCGCTGATTCTGCGTACGGGCGCTGCCGGTGTAAATGTAGTTCAGTTAGCGGGCGGACTTTTATACCGGTACGGATCACTCAGTGCGCTGTTGCGCGCATCAACCGCTGAGCTGCAAAAATTTCACGGTATCGGAAAAGAAAAAGCGAAAATCCTGAAAGCGGCGCTGGAACTGGGGCGGCGGCTAAGTCAGGAAAATATCGGCGGACAGCCGTATGTTAAAGAACCGGCGGATGTGGCCGCCATTCTGCGTGAACGTGCCCGTGCGGCCGATCGTGAACATTTATGGGTGTTGCTGCTCGATCTGAAACACCGGCTGATCGTTCCGCCGGTTGAAGTATTCCGCGGCACGTTGACTTCAACATTAAGCCACCCGCGCGAAGTGTTTAAACCGGCGATCCAGCACTCCGCCTCCTCAATGATCGTTGCACACAACCATCCGTCCGGCGACCCGGAACCGTCGCCCAACGATATTCAAATCACGCTTCGTCTGATTGCTGCCGGGAAAACACTGGGAATCGGTGTCGACGATCATGTCATTATTGGACGGCGCATGCACGATGGACAGGACGACTTCATCAGTATTCGCGAAACAGGTCGCGTGATTTTTTCTAAGGATGGCTGTTAAAAAAATATCAAGGGAATTTGATGAATGGGAAATGATTGGAACAAAGACGGACAATGAAGCCGCTCTGACGTGTATAAAAGAACCGCCGGATGCAGCGCCGGATTCTCCGGAAGAGGAAGAGCTTGCATCGTTGGCGATACAGATCGAAATGTATGAAAAAGACAATTTTTCTATCGATATACATTGAGTTGTTCATTGCCGAATATCGTTATACAAAGAAATAAAATTAGTACAGACCTTGAGATTTCTTCTGAAACAGTCTAGTTTTTATAACAACAAGGAATGAAAGCATATATACAACCGAACATGATTTTGTGGACACGAAAACGCGCCGGTTTTTCTGTTGAGAACAGTGCGAAAAAATTAAACGTGACACCTGCCCGGTTTGAATTATGGGAACGCGGAGATGATTTTCCGACGCTTCGGCAGGCTCAGGATATAGCCAAAACAATGCATGTCCCACTAGGCTGGCTGTATTTACAGAATCCGCCGCAAGAAACAGTGATTCTGCCTGATTTACGAACGGTCCGTGATGGAGAACGTGTTGAATTGAGTGTTGATTTTCGTGATCAGCTTAATGAAGTTCTCTATAAACAGCAGGAATACCTTGAGTTGATTATAGAAGAAGGGGCTGAACCGCGTCCATTTATCGGCAAATATTCTGTTCGGGATGAAATTAATGCAGTGGTTGCAGATATTCGAACGGTATTGGGGCTGGATAATGAAATGCGCCGCACCGCAAAAAATGGAGGAGATTTTCTCAGGGCATTTATTCACCGCGCAGAGAGTGTTGGAATATTGGTAATGCGCAGTGGGATTGTGGGAGGCAATACTCATCGGGCTCTTTCTGTAGAAGAGTTTCGCGGTTTTGCCATCAGCGATGCATACGCGCCTGTGGTTTTCCTAAACGGAAAAGATGCTCCCGCTGCTCAGATTTTTACATTGGCGCACGAATTGGTTCATTTATGGATCGGCGAAAGCGGCATTTCCAATCAAGCAATGAATTATTCCGGCGGAACGCAAAAACAGATTGAAGTTTTTTGCAATAAAGTGGCAGCGGAACTGCTGGTTCCTGCTGATGAAATGAAATATCTGTGGAATGCTGCAAAAGAACCGCAGGAAAATATTCACGAGTTAACGCGTCATTTCCGTGTTAGCGGATTGGTCCTGTTATATCGGGCAAAAGACCTGAATTACATCAATCGTTCTGTTTTTGATGAGCTTTATCGAATTGAAGCTGCCCGCCATCGCCGGAAAAAGAACGATAACGGCGGCCCGCCGCCTGTAATGACAGTTCCAGTCCGGAACAGCCGTTTATTGACAGATACAGTGCTTGTCGCAGCATATGAGGGTCGTATGCTGTTTCGTGATGCCTGCCGGACTCTTGGAACAACAATGACAACACTCAATAAGCTGGCGTCTGAGGCGGGAGTCATATAATGCCCCGTTTCTGCTTTGACTCAAACGTGTTGATTCAGGCAAAAAACGGACCGTATCCATTTGAAATTTTTCCGGCATTCTGGAACTGGTTTGGAGACCAGATAAAATCCGGAACGGTATACAGTTCTTATTTTGTTTATGATGAATTAATCCGTTATGACGATGAACTCTCGGAATGGGTAAAAGAATATAAAGAACTTTTTCTTGAGCCTGATGAGAACGTTCAGAAAAAATATGCTGAAATCGTCAATCAGGTACAGCAAAGCGATTGTCCTTCTGCAAATATAGATAAGTTTTTAGCAGGAGCGGATCCATGGATAATTGCTCATGCGCTGGTTGCAACGGATGTTTTAGTAACGCATGAAAAACGGGTTGGGGCGGATTCGAAAAAAATAAAAATTCCCAATATCTGTGACACATTCGGCAGTGTTGAATGTATTGATACATATCAGCTTTTAAAACGGTTAAGCGCCCGTTTATAAATATGACGTTAACCTGAAAAACAATCATGGAATATAAAGCACTCAAGCCGCGTGATTCGCTGAATAAAGCTTTTTTAAAAGTTAAGCCGGGCCGCTTTGAAGTTGAACGGTTTAAAGCGGAATTTGCGACGCTGCTGGGGTGCGTTAATCCGGCGGAATCAGAGGAATTTCACAAAAATCTGCTGTCTGATTTTTTAAAGAAAACAGGATTTGATCCGCAGTTTTTTATTAATACCAAGGGATATAACGATTTGGTCATTCACACCGGCAACAGCGCCAAAACTCCGGTCGGTGTAATTATTGAAGCGAAAAAACCGTCCAACCAGACAGAAATGCTTCGTCTTGACCGGGTTAATGTTAAAGCAGTTCCATGAACTGCTTCTGTATTATCTGCGTGAACGGATCACAAATAATAATCTCGAACTCCGGCATCTGATTGTCACCAATGTGTATGAATGGTTCATTTTTGATGCACAGGTTTTTGAGCAGTGTTTTGCAAAAAATAAAGAACTGGTACATTTATTTCGCAGTTTTGACGATGGACAGCTCAGCGGAACAAAAACGGACTGGTTCTATAAAGAAATTGCGCCGCGGTTTATTGATGCGGTGCTTGGCGACATCTGTTTTACGCACATTGATTTTCGGTCGGTCGATCAAGCTAACGACGCAAAACTACTTCCGCTGTTTAAAATTCTCTCGCCGGCACATCTGTTAAAACTGCCGTTTGTCAACGACAGCAACACGCTGGACAAGAAATTTTATACAGAACTGCTTCATATTATCGGTCTGACGGAACGCAGAGAAAAAGGAAAGAAGCTGATTGAGCGAAAACCGGAAAATGAACGCGACACCGGATCGCTGCTCGAAAATGCGATCGTTCATCTCGACAGCCTTGATAAAACTTCCCGGCTCGAAAAACCGCAGCGGTTCGGCGCGAACACAGAAGAGCGGCTTTTTAATGTGGCGCTGGAACTGGCGATTACATGGACAAACCGCATTCTGTTTTTAAAACTGCTCGAAGCGCAATTAATTGCCTATCACAAGGGTGACCGGAAGCATGCGTTTTTGAATAAAGAAAAAATCCGCAACTACGACGATCTCAACAGCCTGTTTTTCGAAGTGCTGGCCAGAATTCCGCCGGAACGCCGCAGTGAAATGAATGCACGGTTTGACAGGGTGCCGTATCTTAACAGTTCGCTGTTTGAACCTGCTGCCATCGAGCATGCCGGATTATTTATCAGCCAGATCAAAGATCGCCCGCTTCCGGTTCTTTCTGCGACAGTATTGAAAGACCGGAAAGGCCGGAAACGTACCGGCGAACTGGATGCGCTGGAATACTTTTTTGACTTCCTGGATGCGTACGATTTTACATCGGAAGGCTCGGCAGAAATCCAGGAAGAGAGTAAAACGCTCATTAACGCGGCGGTGCTCGGATTGATCTTTGAAAAAATCAACGGTTATAAAGACGGCTCTTTTTTCACGCCCGGTTTTATTACGATGTATATGTGCCGCGAAACCATCCGGCGGGCAGTGATTCAAAAATTTAATCAGGAAAAAGGGTGGAGTTGCGTAACGGTGGACGAACTGGTTGAGCGGATTGATGACAACGCCGACGCCAACCGGATTATTAATTCACTGAAAATCTGCGATCCGGCCGTCGGTTCCGGGCATTTTCTGGTTTCCGCGCTCAACGAAATTATCGCATTAAAAAGTGAAATGGGAATTCTGTGCGACCGCGCCGGAAAGCGGTTGAAAAATATACACGTCGAAGTCGTCAACGATGAACTGTTCGTTACGGATGAAGACGGCGAGTTTTTTGATTACAAACCGAAACTGCCCGACAGTCAGCGGATACAGGAAGCACTTTTCCATGAAAAAGAAACCATCATTGAAAACTGCCTGTTCGGTGTGGACATCAATCCGAATTCTGTAAAAATATGCCGGTTGCGCCTCTGGATTGAACTGCTGAAAAACGCCTATTATAAAACAGAAAACGAACTCGAAACACTGCCGAATATCGACATCAACATCAAATGCGGCAATTCGCTCATCAGCCGGTTTGCACTCGATTCCGATCTGAAAAAAGCACTCAAAAAAGGCAAATGGACTATCGATACATACCGTCTGGCAGTAAAAAACTATCGCAATGCAAAAAACAAAGAGCAGAAGCGGGAGTTTGAAAAACTGATCGACGACATAAAAAGCAACTTCGAGGCAGAAATTTATGCCAACGATCCGCGCATGGTTCGCCTGCGCAAAGAACGCGGTAAACTTTTTGAACTGACTAATCAAACGCAAATGTTTGAACTGTCGAAAAAAGAAAAAGCCGACTGGAACAAAAAAGTTAAAGAGCACACCGCTGTAATTGAAACACTGGAAGCCGAAATCGAAGCCATAAAAAGCAACCGGATTTATGAAAACGCATTTGAATGGCGTTTTGAGTTTCCGGAAGCTCTCGACGATGACGGAAACTTTATCGGCTTCGATATTATGATTGGGAATCCGCCATATGTTTATCGGAATTCAGAAGTAGCTAGCTTGAAAGAGTATTTTAAAACTAATTATTATAACGTGTCCGGAAATTTTGATTTATACAAATTTTTTATTGAAAGAGGGGTGGCTTTAAATTCGATAAAAGGAATAAGTTCGTTTATAACCAATTCTTCATTCTTGTTACAAACTTCGTTTGAAAAGAGTCGACAATTTATTCTTGAGAAAACGAAATTTATAATGTTAACGCCTTTAGGTCCAAAAGTTTTTGAGGAAGCTACTGTTGATTCTGCAATTTATGTGATTCAAAAAATACAAGAAAGCAATCCTCAGATTATGATTGTTGTCCCGCCAACCCCTCTCGCAATCAATTCCGCTGATAAATATTATATTAGTCAGGAGCGATTTAAAAACAATGATTCATACGTTTTTGATTATCTTCTTGAAAATTGTGATTACAAATTAGTTAAACGATTGCTTGACTCATTTCCGAATATCGAAACAGGGTTTGAGTTTGGTGTAGGTATAAACACTGGCTACATTAAATCCGAATTAACTTCATCAAAAAAGATCGATGATCGATACCACTTGATGATTACAGGGACAGGTATTCAGCGATACGCTCCGCCTAATTCAAATGGATATATTATGTACGATCGGGAGTTTGTAAAAAGCAAGGGCTCTCGAGGACGCACTTTACCGGAAGAAAAATTTTTTACTGATCCAAAAATTTTGATTGTTCGGACACGCAATCTCTCCATTAAACAGAGAATAGTTGCAACTATTGATTATGAGCAGAAATACAATCTTAATCGGATTTCGAATATCATCGCTCGAAAAGGGTTTAAATTAGAGGGATTGCTTGGGGTTTTAAACTCTAGTTTATTCAACTGGCTATATTTAAATCGGTATTTTGATTATGAAATAAAGCCTGTTTATTTGCGAAAATCACCGTTATGTGATGTAAATAATAAAAAACTCAATCAGCTTGTTGTAAAAATTTTGAAAATAAAAAAGAAAAACCCGGATGCCGATGTGTCGGCATTCGAGGCCGAGATTGATCAAATTGTTTATAAACTTTACGGGTTAACTGAAGATGAAGTGAAGATTGTGGAAGACGCAAAGGTGTAAAATGGCAAATGGGAAAACACATGCAAGTTTAGGGGTCGTTGCAGGAACGGTAGCTGATACCATGTTTCAAATTCAGCGTCTGCGTGCAGGTGAACAGGAAGAATTCAGTTTACCGGAAGTTTTGGGTGCAGGGCTTGTCGGTTATCTGGGCGGTACTTTGGTTGATATTCTTGAGCCTGCTTCAATCGGAGGGTCTTGGCATCGAAAAAGTCTGCACAGTTTTGCGGGATGCGCATGTCTGGTTGCGGCAGCCTGCCTGTCCGAAAACAAAAATACAGCAGGATATCGCTTGTTAAAGGTTTTTGTTGCCGCCCATCTTTCTCATCTTTTTTTGGATGTGCAAACGCCTCGAGGTCTTCCATGGATCCATCCAAAAGCAGACAAATTGATCGGATTGAAAGCATTACGTTTATCTTAGAAAATTCATCTGAAAAATGAAATATTCGTTAAAAATAAAAACATTGAAACGCGGTTGGCAGGATAGGGACAATCTGATTTTACATTCGGCATTTCAATGTCTGGTCGATTTTGTTGAAGAGGAAATGTTTCACGAGATTGCCAGCAGGACACGATCCGAAGATAATCCAGCAGAAGCTGCCGTATACGATGAAGTGCTTTATCTTTACAACTGGTGGACTCAGGAACGTCCGGCACGAAAAGATCCGCTGAATGATAAAACCATTCCGCGCCCAACTGAAAAGGAAAGGTGGGAGCCCCAGCTAGACGGTTCATCTCTTTTACTTTCGGTCGATCCCATCAAATATCCGGAGTATGTGAATGCGTTGAAGGAGTCGAGGCGGCTGGATGATGAGTGGAAAGATGAAGATCAAAGAAATCTGCATCGGTTGATTGATCTGCGTTTTTATCTTTGGACGTAAAGGAGAGCATATGCTCAGAGTTTTAACACCCGAGGAGGTTCAAGAAGACGAGCAGCTGTGTTGGGATGCGTTGTCTGCCGGGTCAATATTTTCTGCCAGGTCAGAGGATTCGGAGGACCGGATGTTTCTCTCGATCAAAAAGACGGCTGACCAGATTGATGTGATCGAATTGCATCCTGAAAATATCAAACGGATTGTTGATTCACAATGCTGTCAACACGATTCATATACGTCCGATGAAATCAAAGTATGGGAATTACATGACCCGGATAGTCAGGGGCGTAAAAATGAAGCCTACGAAACGCTGCATCCGGTGCCGGAGTGGATGTGTTCACCGGTTGCTCCTGTTTCAAAAAAACGAGCTGTCCGTGAGAAATTCATCCGGGAAATTAAACATATAAAAATAAAATTTCGAAAGTTTCCACTACGCCGAAGAAAGTGAGATTTATCAGATTGTTTATGAGCTTTACGGGTTAATTGAAGGTGAAGTGAAAATTGTAGAAAACGTAAAATAGGGTTCGTGCGATGTGGAGCAGACATTCCTGTCTGCTCAATCAATCTTGTGCGAAAAGGGCAGGCAGAGATATCGCCTGAAGCACAGACAGGAATGTCTGCGCCACGATCCTGTAAATCCTGTCAAAAAACGCTTCGTTCTCTTCGTTTGCTCTGTGTGAAAAATCTGAGCGGGTTTCTGCTTGCGATATAAAAACCTTGCACTGATGCCGGAAATATCAATAATTGCAACCA
Organism: Kiritimatiellales bacterium; assembly: GCA_041656295.1. Lineage (NCBI taxonomy): Bacteria > Pseudomonadati > Kiritimatiellota > Kiritimatiellia > Kiritimatiellales > Kiritimatiellales bacterium. The sequence goes on from JBBADV010000020.1 coordinate 22,235, forward strand.
TCTTCAGGGCAGGGTGAAATTCCTGACCGGCGGTTAAAAGTCCGCGAGCCGCAAGGCTGATGCAGTGTGATTCTGCAACCGACAGTAGAGTCTGGATGAAAGAAGATAGCGCGGAACCCTTTATGCCCTGAAAGACTGCGATCTTCAGGGTTTTCGTGCATATAAAAGGAAAGTTGCAATGGGTGAAAAACTGTTTGATCCGATAGAGGATGTGCTGGCTGCACTGCGGCGCGGCGAAATGGTGCTGGTGACGGATGACGAGCGCCGGGAAAATGAGGGCGATCTGATTTGCGCCGCCGAGTTTTGCACCGGCGACCACATCAATTTTATGATCACACATGCGCGCGGTCTGGTTTGTGCGCCGATCACGGCGGAGCGCGCGGCAGAACTCGGGTTGCGCCGGATGAACGTCCGGCACACCGGCGATAAATTTAAAACTGCGTTCACGGTGTCGGTGGATACCGCAAACTGTACGACCGGCATCAGCGCCGCCGAACGCGCCATGACGGTGCAGGCGCTTGTTGACGAAAATACAAAACCGGAAGATCTGCTGTGCCCCGGCCATATTTTCCCGTTGATCGCCGTGGACGGCGGTGTACTCGAACGTTCCGGCCATACCGAGGCGACGATCGATCTGATGAAGCTCGCCGGATTGAAGCCCGCCGGCGTTATCTGTGAAGTGACGAACGACGACGGTACAATGGCGCGCCTGCCGGATCTCGTTGCATTCGTAAAAAAACATAACTTGAAAATGACATCCGTCGCCGAAATTGCCCGCCATCGCTATGTTCAGGAAAAACTGATTCGGCGCGAGCGGCAGGTGAACCTGCCGACGGCTCACGGCGCTTTTATGCTGCGGATGTACGATTCGTTTGTGGATCACAAAGAGCATCTCGCGCTGTTTGTCGGTGAGCCGTCAGCGGAAAAGCCGTTTCCGCTGGTGCGTGTTCACAGTGAATGCCTCACCGGCGATGTGTTCGGTTCACAGCGCTGTGATTGCGGCGAGCAGCTCCGGTGCGCGATGGATATGATCAGCGCATACGGATATGGCGCCGTAATTTATATGCGGCAGGAGGGGCGCGGCATCGGGCTGACCAAAAAAATCCATGCGTACGAGCTGCAGGATCAGGGGCTGGATACCGTGGAAGCCAATGTGAAGCTCGGCTTTGAGCCGGATTTGCGCGATTACGGAATCGGTGCGCAGATTCTCAGCGATCTCGGTATGACAAAAATCAAACTGCTCACCAACAATCCGGCGAAAATTGAAGGACTGGATAAATACGGCATCGAGATTGTTGAACGCGTGCCGATCGTGTTTCCTTCCACGCCGTACAATGAACGCTATCTGAACACAAAACGCGACAAAATGCAGCATCTGCTGTAATACTTTATCGCCGCAGTCCAAAGGAATTTATGAATAAGCATTTTCCAGCAATTGAATTAAACGCCGCCGGAATGAGGTTCGCCATTGTCGTCAGCCGGTTTAACGCAGAGCTGACGGCACAGCTCGCCGGCGATGCGGAAACATGTTTGCAGGAAAACGGTGCGGCGGAAATTAAAATTTTCCAGGTGCCGGGTGCGTATGAAATTCCGGTGGTTATCAACGAGCTGGCAAAAACCGGCGGATTTGATGCGCTGATTGCTCTTGGCGTGGTGGTTGAAGGCGAAACACCGCATGCGCAGATGATCGGCGAGTCAACCGGACTTGCGCTGCTGGATATTGCGCGCGAGTATGGTGTTCCGGTCATTAACGAGATCGTCGGCACACGGAACTGGGAACAGGCGGCGGCACGCTGCACGAGCAGCCGCACAAGCCGCGGCTGGTACGCCGCTGAAGCGGCGATTGAAACCGCCGGCGTGATGAAACAATTAAAATGATTTTTCGGAGTGCGGCGATGGCGTGCAGCATATCGCCGCTTGTAAGCGGATTTAACATAGAGGAAACAGCGGTGATATGTCCGACGGCTTTATTCCCGCAATTCGAAGGTGACTTATGAGCAAAATTACCGGGCGCCGGCTGGCGCGCGAGTGGGCGGTGCAGTTTTTGTTTCAAACGGAATTTAATCCGGAAGAACTGGATGTTGCGCTGCCGGATTTCTGGAGCGATCCGGATAAAAAACCGGCGGCGCGCGACCGGGCGTATGTTGAGGATGTTGTACGCGGCGTGCTGGAAAAACGCCGTGAGCTGGACCGTATGATTTCGCGCTATACCGACAACTGGGACATGGAGCGGCTCGGCGTGCTCGACCGCAACGTGCTGCGCGTTGCTGTGTATGAAATGATGTTTCGCGGCGATATCCCGCCGGTGGTTTCTATCAACGAAGCGGTTGAAATTGCCAAGGCCTACAGCAACCGGGGGTCCGGCCGGTTTGTCAACGGTGTGCTCGACCGCATTCAAAAGGAGATCGGCCGCCCCGGACGAAGTACCTATACGACACAATGAATTCGCACGAACCATTCATGCAGCGCGCGCTCGAACTCGCGCGGCGCGGCGAAGGACTGACGCGGCCGAATCCGCCGGTCGGTGCAGTACTGGTTCGCAACGGAAAAATTATTGCCGAGGGATTTCATAAAACCGCCGGCAGCGCGCACGCCGAAGTAAACTGTTTGAAGAAAATCTCCGGCGATCTAAAACACACCATGCTCTATGTAACGCTTGAGCCGTGCTCAACATGCGGCAAAACTCCGCCCTGCACCGACTTGATTTTACAGCGTAAAATTCCGCGTGTGGTCATCGGCGCCAAAGATCCGAATCCGGTGCACGCCGGACGCGGAATCACAATTTTACGGCGTGCGGGAATCGAGGTGAGCACCGGAATCTGCCGCACGGCAGCGGAGGAACTCGTTGCGCCGTTTGCCAAACGCATTCTCACCGGTCTGCCGTTTGTCACGTTGAAGCTCGGTGTAACACTCGATGGACAGATTGCCGATTCATCCGGAAAATCAAAATGGATTACCGGCGCGCCGGCGCGCCGGCGCGTGCAGGAGCTTCGGCGGCGGGTCGATGCAATCCTGGTCGGCGCCGGAACGGTGCGCGCCGATAATCCGTCGCTGCTGCCGCGCCCGGCAAAAGGACGCAAACCGTGGCGCATTATCGCCGGCGGGGCAATTCCGGCAGATTCCGCTGTGCTCACCGATGAAGCGGCGGAGCGCACGATCGTGACTCGCGCCCCGCCGGAAGACATTCTGCGCGATCTCGGCGGGCGCGGCATCATGCACGTTCTGTGCGAGGGCGGCGGCGAGCTTTCCGGCGCGCTGATCCGCGCCGGTTTGGTCGACGAACTTCTGATTTTTATGGCGCCGGCAATTCTCGGCGGTGCCGGCATTCCAATGTTCGGCAAGCGGGGCTGGATGCTGGACGATATGCCGCAACTGGTTTTTAATGATGTTGAACGGTTGGGAGAAGATATTTTAATTAAGGCAGCTATGTCGAAAGTCTGAACGTCGCCGGTCGAATGTCGAGACCTTGGGCATTCAGAGCTGCGACTGAAGAAAGGAGTGTTTATGTTTACCGGAATTATTCAACGGCTGGGAAAAGTAACCGATGTGACGATGAGCGGCGAAGCGGGACGGATTACACTGGAACCGAACCGTCCGTTTGATTCGCCGGTCAATCTCGGCGACAGCATCGCAGTGAACGGAACATGCCTGACGGTTGCGGCCATGGGCGAAAACAGTTTTTCATTTGACGTGCTTAAAGAGACATTTGATAAGACAAATCTCGGCGAAAAAACCGCCGGTTCGATGGTCAATCTGGAACGCGCGCTGGCGCTCGGCGATACGCTTGGCGGACACATTGTTACCGGCCATGTCGACGGCACCGGGGTTGTCCGCAAAATTGAGCGCGTCGACCGCGATTTTAAATTTACCATCGAAGCGCCGCCGGAGATGTTAATGCTGATGGTGTATAAAGGTTCGATTGCACTCAACGGAATTTCGCTGACGGTTGCGGAGCTAACGGACGATGGTTTTGTGGTGCACATCATTCCGCATACCATTGAAGAAACCGATATGTCTGAGTTTAAGATCGGCACGAAAGTGAACCTTGAAGCGGATATCCTCGGTAAACATGTGCAGCGCATTCTTGAATTCGGCGGCGGGCAGGAATACCGGGTCCGCTTTGAAAACATGAATGTTGCGAAATAATTTTTTGACCGGATAACAGGAGCTCTCAGATATTATAAATCCTGTAATCCTGTCTAAAATTTCAAATAGAAAGGACAATACAATGACAGAAAATGAAATGTTGAAAATTTTTGAAGATACAAAAGCGCTGCTGAACGGTCACTTTGAACTGCGCTCCAAACTGCATTCAGACAAATTTTTCCAATGCGCGCTGCTGTTGCAGTATCCGCGCATTGCCGCGCAGGTTTGCGCCGCGCTGGCGGAGAAGATGAAGACGACTCCCGGACTGACGGAGGTGGATACGGTCATTTCTCCGGCGCTCGGCGGAATTCCGGTTGGACACGAAGTTGCGCGCGCGCTGGACAAACGTTTTATCTTTGTTGAAAAAAATGCCGACAAAATGCTGGAGCTGCGCCGGTTTAAAATTGAAGCGGGCGAACGGTTTCTGGTGGCTGAAGATGTGATCACGCGCGGCGGCCGCGTGCAGGAAACGGTTGATATTGTTGAACAGCACGGCGGTATTGTGAAAAGCATCGGTGTGCTGGTCGACCGCAGCGGCGGCAAGGCGCAGTTTAACTATCCGCTGGTCAGCCTGCTGAACATTGAACCGGTGACGTGGGAGCCGGCGGAGTGTCCGCTGTGCAAACAGGGACAGCCGCTGATTCATCCCGGAAGTTAATATAATATTGTATCTTTATTTAATTTTCTTGTTCAAATTATCTTGATTCAACGCACTAAATTTTCTGACAGAATTCCCAGTGAGTAACTTCACACTTGAAAGCATCCTATGATGGTGTAACTTTTATATGTAACACTAGTTCAAGAAATTCTATTGGGGGATTTGTTAGAAAAGCCGATCTCTGATATTCATAGGACAAATAGATGAAACGTCGAAAAGAACTTTTTTTCTTAACGTTTGAGGAAGCCAAAGCCGCTGCAAAAAAAAACCGCAGCTATCTAGTTCGTTCTCCTGACCGGTCTGGATGGTTCGTCGGAGTACGGATATGGTCGGAACCTATATCTAAGTCCGACTCTCGTACAAAAGAAGATGATTCCCTGGAATATGCCGATCAACCACCGATTCCTGGGACTTGGGAGTATTTTAAGCAGGACGTTGGACCAGACCCATCTGTCAATGTGTGGGGTGTTCCCGGAGAGGAATACACTGAAGACTGGAGCGATTGTTTTGATGACATGGAGCCGGGATAAGCGGGCAACGATCAAGTGGAAAAGTATTTTTTAAATTAACCGTAGAAATGGCTGTTGGGTTTGCAACGTCACCTTTTAGATCTCTTGGGTCTGATTGAACCGGTGACGTGGGAGCCGGCGGAGTGTCCGCTGTGCAAACAGGGACAGCCGCTGATTCATCCCGGAAGTTAATTGCGATTTTCTGTTGTCGTGCCCGCTGCAACGCCGTACACTCCTCCCTCAATTTTGTTCTTGAAATCTGAAGGAGAGAATATGGCGCATCCGCTCGAAGCACTGCTGGTCCTGCAGGAAAAGGATCGTAAAACTGCCCGTCTCCGCCGCGAAGTACGAGACATTCCGATTCGAAAATCGGACATTGAAAAACAGCTCGAAGGTGCAAAAGCCAGACTCGAATCCGCCAAAGAAGAGCTGAAACGACTGACTGCCGAACTGCATCAGATTGAAGTTGACGCTGCCTCCCGGCGCGAAAAAATCACGAAATATAAGCAACAGCAGATGGAAGCCAAGAATAATGAGCAGTATCGTGCGCTGCTCAGTCAGGTAGCCGTTGAGGAACAGGAGATCTCTGTACTGGAAGACCGCGCGATCGGACTCATGGAGCAGAACGAAACGGCCAAAGCCGCCGTAGCCGAACGCGAAGCGGAGCTGAAACAAGAGGAAGCCGGTGTCGCAGAAGAGATTGAGATGCTCGAGGAGCGGTTAAAAGAGGTTGAAGCAGAGATTGCTGAACGGATCAATGACCGCAAACATTTTGCCGCCGGGATAAACAACCCGCCGCTGCTTGCCCGGTATAACCGCATTCTTACCAATAAAGGTGATTTTGCCGTCGTCGAAGTGGATAAAGACTATTGTACCGGCTGCCATATGAAACTGCCGCCGCAGATCATCAACGATGCACTGAATCCCGCCAAGCTGGTTGCCTGCAGTTATTGCGGACGTATGCTGATTAACCGGCGCTGAAAAATTTCAGCGCTTTAATTTTTTCCGGTATTCGCGACCTTTGGCGATAATTTCTTCTTCGCCGGCAACATGCCGGCGCTGCATCAAAATTTTTCCGTTGCAAATCACCGTGTCAATACAGCTGCTGCCGGCACTGTAGACCATATCGTCGATCAGATGATATCCCGGCGCGAGCCGTTCGTTATTCAAATCAGCCAGCATGCAATCGGCGAGTGCGCCTTCGGCAATGCGTCCGCTGTCGAGTCCGAAAATTCCGGCGCCGGCGCGGGTTCCGGCGTACCACGCGTCCTGTGCGTTCAGCGCAGTGGGATTGCCCGTAAAATGTTTTTCAAGCAGCGCCGCCGTCTTTATTTCGGCGCGCATATCCAACGAGTTATTCGATGAGCATCCGTCGGTTCCGATAGCAATCCGGATGCCGGCGCGCACTGCATCGGAAAACCGGAATTTGCCCGATGCAAGTTTCATGTTTGAAACAGGACAGTGCAACGCTTTCACACCGCGCGCAGCCAGCAGATCCATTTCCGCCGGCAACAGCCAGATGCAGTGCGCCGCTGTCATGCGCGGTGAGAGAACGCCGATGGAGTCCAGATATTCCGGCGGGCGCATGCCGGTGTGCACCATACAATCCCGCACCTCTTTTTCAGTTTCGGACAGATGCGTATGAATCGGCAGGTCGTTTTCTCCGGCAAATTCGGCGCACCAGCGCAGCAGTTTTTTTGATGCGGTGTAGATGGCATGCGGGCCGAGCTGAAAAATAATGCGGTCGCTGTACTGCCGGTGCTCTTCATACAGCCGGCGCACCAGCGCAATTGCCTCTGCGGTTTTTTGCGGATTGCCGGCGTCAATTAATACATTCGACAGTGCGGCGCGCAGGCCCATCTCTTCCACCGCGCGCGCCGTGCCGTGAAAATACCAGTACATATCATTAAAAAATGTCGTGCCGGATTTAATCATTTCCAGACACGCCAGCCGTGCGCCGTTGTAAATATCCTCTTCCGTCAGCGTTGCTTCGAGCGGCCAGATATACTCATTCAGCCAGGTAAACAGCTCGAGATCGTCGGCGTAACTGCGCATCAGCGTCATTGCTGCGTGCGTGTGCGCGTTGTGGAACGTCGGCAGAATTGCAAAGCCGCGGCCGTCAATAACTGTACCGGCTGACATACCGGCGCACGCGCCGATTGTTTTAAACCGGCAGCCGTCAATCAATACATCCACCGGCGCGCCGTCCAACTCAACCTGCTGAATCAGAATGCTCATTTTTTCTTTGTCTTATAAGAAAACGTAGGTTTTTCTGCCAGAACGGGTGAGTCAAAATTCCGCTCAAACGTTATTTTTAAATCTGCATTCAATGCCTGTGCAACGCGCCGCAGCATGCTCAGAGAATGTCCCTTATATGCCGGTGATTCCAACCGGCTGATTTGCTGCTGTGATGTGTGCAGCATTTCCGCCAATTCGGCTTGAGAAAGTCCGGCTTCTTCTCTCAGTTCAGCAATTTGAAGCGCGACATCCCACGCTTCACCGGCACGTTCGAAGCGGTTGAAAAAATCTTCATCTGCTAAACGTTTGTTCAGATATGCATCAAAATTTGTTTCACGTTGTTTCATTCCGTTTGACCCAGTCTTTCCTTCGCCCGGCTGCCGTTTGCAAATCGCGTGCAGGAATCGATGTGCCTTTATTACGGATTCCGTGTACCGCGATAATTCTTTGTCCGCGCATGAAAAAATACAGAACGCGGATATTTAATTTTCCAACATGCCGCAACTCAAACAACTCATTGCCCAGCGACTTCGAAAGCGGAGGGCGGTGATATTGACAGTGACGCAATTTTGCCAACCCTGCCATCACTGCAGCAAAATCACAGGGATCGCTTATTTCCAATTCATCCAGAAATTCACGAACCGGAGTTCTTCCGTTTTCTGACACATAAAACTCTACGCTGAATTGCATACCGGTCAACATCAAATTTGATGTATTTAGTCTTGCGGACGATTTGAATTTGCGAGCAGGGCGGCGAATTCTTTTTCCGGCAGCAGGTTTTTTTCGCGGACGAGCTCCGTCAGCGTTTTGCCCGTGGCAAGACTCTCTTTTACAAGTTCTGCCACACGATCATAGCCGAGAACCGGGTTTAAAATTGTCGGCAGCCCGGCACTGCGCTCGAAGTAATTTTTACAGACCGCTTCATTCGCCGTGATTCCGCGCACGCATTTTTTGTCCAGCGCCGCGCAGACGCGGATCAGAATGTTTAACGACTTAACAATATTCACGCCGACGAGCGGCATGTGCGTATTTAATTCAAGCTGACCGGCGGCGCATCCTGCGGCTACCGCCGCATCGTTGCCGACCACCTGGAGGCAGGCCATATTCGCAGCTTCGCAAATGCCCGGATTAATTTTGCCGGGCATAATTGATGAGCCCGGTTCCACTGCCGGCAGATTAATCTCGCCGAGTCCGGTATTCGGGCCGGAGCTGATCAGACGCAGGTCGTTCACAATTTTATTAATATCCAGCGCCAGCAGTTTCAATGCGCCGGAAAATGCGCCCATATCGGAAAGGAACTGCGTAATTTCAATACCGTTCGTGGCGACGCGATATTCCTGTCCGGTGGCCTGATTCAATGCACTGATAATTTTTTCGCGAAAGGCCGCCGGGGTATTTACACCGGTGCCGATTGCGTTGCCGCCGACTCCCAGTTCAAGCAGATCCATGCACGTACATGCCACGCGCCGTTCCGCTTTACGCAACGCATGCGCCCATGCCGCAAATTCCTGTCCGAGCGTTACCGGCACCGCATCCTGCAGATGCGTGCGGCCGGCTTTCCAGACACCAGAAAATTCATCCGCTTTTTTATTCAGCGCCTCAATCAGCTCGTCCAGCGCCTGAAACAGTGCGCCGCAGCGCTGCACCGCCGCGACACGAATTGCCGACGGAAATATATTGTTCGTCGACTGGCCCCTGTTTACATCGTCGTTCGGATGAACCGTTTTGCGGTCGCCGCGCGCACCGGCAAGCGATTCCGCTGCCAGATTCGCCAGCACTTCGTTTACATTCATGTTACTGGACGTGCCGGAACCCGCCTGAAACAGATCGATTGGAAACTGATCGTCAAACCTGCCGCTCAGCACATCGCCGCACGCGCCGGCAATCGCCACTGCTTTTTCAGGTGACAGGAGACCGAGCTCCGCATTGGCCGCCGCACACGCCTGCTTCAACTGAACCATCGCGTAAATCAATTCGACAGGCAGCGGCTCGCCCGCCATATTAAAATTCGCAATCGACCGGCAGGTATGCGCGCCGTACATCGCATCGTCCGGAACCTGAAGTTCGCCGAAAGAATCTTTTTCTGTTCTCATAATACGCTGGATTTTATCCATCACCCGGTGAGATTGGAACGCAAAACAGAAAGGAAATAATTCAAACCGCGGATCAAACGGATATAAACTAATTTTTCAACCGCGAATGAACGCCAATGAACGCGAATAAAAAGGTAGGGGTGGCGCGCCGTCGTCATCCGCCGCACGAATACAAAACAGAGACTTTTAATTTTCCGACGCATGTGGTATTCTATGCCGCAATGAAAGAAGAACAGGATATTCGGTGGAAACAACGGTTCCGGAATTTTGACAGAGCATTTGTGCTTTTGCGCGGTGCGCTGGAAGAAGCGGACGTCGGCGAATTTAATCCGCTGGAGCAGGAAGGACTCGTTCAGCGGTTTGAATACACGTTCGAACTCGCGTGGAAAACCGCCAAAGATTACCTGATTGAAAATGGCGCGACATTTCTGGAAATCACTCCGCGCAGTGTAATCAAAGAGGCATTCGCCGCCGGAATTATCAAAGACGGCGATGTGTTTATGAAAATGATGCTCGACCGCAATCTGATGTCGCACTGCTACGACTTTGCAAAATTTTTAGAAGTCATCGGTCGCGTAAAAACAGATTATCTGCCGGCGCTCGGTGAACTGCACGATTTCTTTCTTGGAAAAATAATATGACCGCCGGACTGGACGAAAAAACTGCAACGTTGATCCGCACCGTTCTCAAAAAATTTCCGGCGGTTGAGCGCGCCGTGCTTTTCGGCTCACGTGCTAAAGGAATGCACGCCGCTAATTCCGACATCGACATCGCGTTTTTCGGCGAAATTGATTCACAACTGGCAGAACAAATCAGCCTCGATTTAAACGAACTCCCATTGCCGCAGAAATTCGACGTTCAACCTTATGCCGGAATAAAAAATCCGGCGCTCAAAGATCATATCGACCGCATCGGAATTACCGTTTATGAGCGGTGAAAAATTTGACCGCTGATAGAGTGGGAATATAAACGGATTTTTCAACTGCGAAAAAATATAAGTATGTAACCTTCGCGGCATTTAATTAAAACATTTGCCGAATGGGAGTATCGCCCAGCAGTTCACGTGGTCGCGTTTCGCTCTATATTAAAATTCGCAATTGATCAGTACGTATGCATACCATAGCGTTACATTTACTCGGAGAGTTTTTTTCAATTCTCACTTTCGCCCTTCTTTTCGTCAAATTGCATAATTTGTTTGAGTATGGGTTCAAAGTCTGTAAAAAGATCGGCTTTCAGTACAAATCCTAAATTTACTGGGATATCGCTATTTGATCGCGGTTCCAGTTTTGTTGGGATATTCTTAACGATAATGGTTCCTTCTACTGTATATTGTGGACCTGCGTAAATTATGCCTAGAAAATTAATCTGTCCTCCGCCTGCTATGAAAGAAGAGTTTTCAATATAAGCACCTTCATTAAAACGAAATACTGGCGAGCCATTTGATCCCGGGAAACATGCTGCATCAATAAGAAATTCTTTTTTTCCTTCATAATCTATTTGTGGATTCGTTGCGGTAACACCCTTTCGGGTAATGGGCAAATTATTTTTTGAATCCCATAACCCAATCGGATAACCAAGGAAAATAATGTCTTGTAACGTTCCCATAGTTGATGTGGTTGGCAAAAGTAATGAATCATCCAAACAAATGTAGAATGGGTTCTTTCCTTGCATTTCTGCACGTTTTATCAGAGGTGCAATAAGCATAATACAAAGATCAATGGACGTGTCCGGATGAGGAATTCACAGCGATTCAAAATTATCAAATGCTACGGAAAAATAACTGCCAATTTTGGGTAGTGAATTAGTTCCTCTTTCGGTGAGATAAAATTGCCCTTTTGTTGCACCCTTTATGACGTGTTTACATGTCACAAGAACGGGAACGTATGACCCGTTTTCGTTGTCATTAAAAAAAGAAAAGAAAAAAGCTGTGCCGGTGCCATTTTCAGTTTGAATTCTAACCGTAGTGTGAGTTAGCCGTTCAGAAATAGATAAAGGTGATTCTGCTTTTATAGCGCAATAGCTGATAATGATTAATAACTGGATAGTAAATAAATTTTTCATACATTAAATGTTGAAAGATTAAAATACTTAATTACAATTTTTATTTTTAAAAAGTTTTGTCGTATAATGAAGGGTGATATTGGTTAAATCTTTGCCGCCGAGCACGCGGGCGATTTCTTCGGTGTGGGCGTCGCCGGTGAGTCGGGGAATTTGCGTGAAGGTGCGTCCGTTGCGAACCTGTTTTGAAACGGCGAATTGGAAACTGATCGTCAAACTTACCACTTAGCGCATCGCCGTGCGCTCCCGCAATTACCACCGCGCATGCCTGCTTCAGCTGAACCATCGCATAAATTAATTTAATCAATCGCCATCGTTTTTACGGATGTCATGATTGATGCGCATGGAGCAGAATTTTTCTCCGCACATGGAGCAGTAACGCTGTTTAACTTCAAATTTTTCTCCGGGCGGCATGGACTGTTCGCGGAACCGGCGTGCGCGTTCGGGATCGAAGCACAGGTTAAACTGATCTTCCCACCGGAATTCAAACCGTGCCTTGCTGATTGCGTTATCGCGTTCCTGAGCACCGGGGATCCCTTTGGCAAGGTCGGCGGCATGTGCCGCAATTTTATGTGCGACAACTCCTTCGCGCACGTCATCTTTATCCGGCAGACCAAGGTGTTCTTTCGGCGTGACATAGCACAGCATAGCACAGCCGTACCAGCCGATGATTGCGCCGCCGATGGCACTGTTGAGATGATCGTAACCGGCGCCGAGATCGGTGACTAAGGGGCCGAGCGTATAGAACGGCGCTTCATAACAGTCGGCGAGTTCGCGTTCCATATTTTCTTTGATCAAATGCATCGGCACGTGACCGGGACCCTCAATCATCACCTGACAGCCGTGCTTCCATGCAACCTGCGCCAGCTCGCCGAGTGTTTTAAGTTCACCGAATTGCGCGGCATCGTTTGCATCGGCAAGACAGCCCGGGCGCAGTCCGTCACCGAGTGAAAATGCAATATCATACGCCCGGCAGATTTCGCAGATTTCTTCAAAGTGCGTATAGAGAAAACTCTCTTCGTTTTTTGATTGCATCCACTGCGCCATAATTGAGCCGCCGCGGCTGACAATTCCGGTCAACCGGCCGTTTGCGAGCGGAATATGCTCTCTTAAAATTCCGGCGTGTATAGTGAAATAGTCGACACCCTGCTCCGCCTGTTCAAGCAGCGTCTCTTTGTAAACGTCCCAGTTGAGCGCATCGATCGCGCCGGAAACTTTTTGCAGCGCCTGATACAGCGGCACCGTGCCAATAGGCGCCGGACAATGACGCAGAATCGCTTCACGGGTCTCATGAATCTGCTTTCCGGTGGATAAATCCATAACAGTGTCGGCACCCCAGAGAATCGCCCACTGCATTTTTTCGAGCTCTTCTTCGATTGACGAGCCAAGCGCGGAGTTACCAATGTTGGCATTAACTTTAGTGCGGAATTTTCTGCCGATTATCATCGGCTCGCTTTCCGGATGATTGCGGTTGGCCGGAATAATGGCGCGGCCGGCGGCAACTTCGTCACGCACAAACTCCGGCGCGACCTGCTCGCGAATGGCTGCAAATTCCATTTCCGGCGTGATGATCTTCCGGCGGGCAAATTCAAGCTGCGTTGCATGTTCACGTGCGGCGATCCACGGCGCACGCAATGCAGGCAGAACGCCGCCGGTTTGCGGGCCGGATGTATCGTAAACGCGGACCGGTGCATTATAACTTTTTTGAGTTCCGTCGGCGTTCAGCGTATGCGCGAGTTCAATTTCGCGAAACGGCACACGTACGCCGGTAATTTTCCCATCCACATAAACTTTCCGCGAGTGCGGGAACCAGTTTCCGTATCCATTATTTTTCATCGTTTTCTCCATTGGCGGAGCGGAAGGGATACGGTTCAACGCGCTTCCCTTCGCGGCATTATCCGCGCAGGTTCATAGGGTTTGTTCTCAGCAATCCGCATTCCGGATGCACCCCCGGCAATCCGCAGACTTTACATGAAGTACTGCTGTAACAAAGAACAAAGTGCACAATCGTTAAAGAACCGAACGCCGGCGAATTGTTTTATAACATCACAGTATGATGCAACTGTTTTGAAGAAACGAATTCAATTTCATGCGAATCGAATTTTAATTGTGCGCGGTCAGGCTGAACCGTGAGTTTAAATTTTGTTTCCGGCCGGCGGTGTTTGAAAATATTAACCAGCAGGATTGCTTTCTCAAGCCCGTCGCCGGTTTGAAAATTCCAGACTTCATCGGGCTGGGCGAGTCGCGGTGCAGCGTAAATTGAATCGGAATTCAGCACTGTAATTTTTTCAATGAGCTGCTGATCGGAAAAATCTTTGGTTTCGTCAATAGAAACCGGATTGCGCTCAAGCGCCGCTTTGAAGAAGGGCGCCCAGTCGGAACGGGTCATATCGCGCAGAGCATAAAATGAAAGCTCGGCGGCAGAGTTTTCAGTGCGCATGCTCTCGAGATAAGCGATGATTTCTTCACGGGTCATGCCAGGCATGATCTCCAGTTTTTTCCACGGCACAGACTGTTTGTTTTCCATCGCCGGAAATTCCGGTTCGAGATGAACGAATGAGGCCAGTGCCGCAAGCATTTCATTTTTGTGTATGCTGGTGCATTCCAGCTTTTCACCGAGCTCTGCCATGCCGGCGGCGTCGTAATATTTCATCGGGGCCTGCTTAAAAAACTCTTCGAGTTTCGGCATGCAGATGCGGTCTTGAATCGGCGAGGGATAAAACTCTCCGCTGTCGATCTCCTCAAGCAGTTTGTCGCGCGTGCCGTCGCTGACTTTATAGGAACTGCCGTGTTCATAGGCATACGCGCGTTCGGCGGCGATCCACCGTTTTTTACCGTGAAACATGTGGCAGATCTGAAAACATTGCTGGAAGCGCGAATGCTGCCGTAAAAAATTTGCGAGAATCTCAAAGGTGATGCCGGTGGAGAGATAGGCGCCGATCTGCTTTTTGAACCGTTCGTAATGCGCCGGTTCCATCGTATATTCCGGATAAACGCTGTGAACATATCCGGTATTGTTGAGCACCATCGTAATTTGTTCATGCCGCAGGGCGCGCTGGGCTTTATCCGTCAGTTCCGTGCCGTTGAACCACATGTTTTTGGTGACAATACGCCGGTTGTTCGTCAGCAGCCCGTCGTCCACCATAACAAAATTCTGTGAATGGAGCGGGGTGGCCATCAGGAAAATATCTTCCAGCGGAATGCCGCACACAATGAACAGCGCAGCGGCGTACAGCGCAGCCAGCGAAACACATTCACCGGCGCCGGCACGATAGTTTTTTTTGCGCACAAACGCATTCATCGCCTCCACCGTTTCCGTTTTCCAGTAGGGAATGATATCCGCCGAGTATTTTTCGAGTCCGAAATGCCGGCGGATATCGAGATCAAAATAGTGTTTATCGCCTTCGTAACCGAACAGCGCATTGCTCTGGCTGATGGTTTTCAGATCCATATACGGTGCAAAGCGTTTTAATTCAGTCTCTTTGCTGGTGAGCCCCCACGTATCGAGGTCGAGGTTGAATTCATAATGATCCATGATGAATTGTTTGAGCCGGTCGATTTTCCGGCGCGGACTCATTTTATCGATTTTTTTAAACCACGGATCATTGCGCCATTCCCAGACAGACGGACTCATCAGGTTCGCCAGTACCAGGGCATAAAACAGATCCGGGAAAACAAAAATTTCCATGTCGGAAAGGGTGATGGCGGAAGAGTATTTTTCTAAATTTTCCGGTGTAAATGTTGACATTATTCGTGCGCTCCTGTGAATTTTGCTTTTCCAAACTTACAAAAGCGTATACTAATGACGTTTCAAATCAAAGGATTTGCTATGTCTGATAAAATGGCACTGCCGGAAAACGCTCCCCGCCCGGACGAAGATGTTCTGCTCGATCTCAATTTCGTACCGCAATGGGCAAAAAAAGAGCCGGGGATCAATCACTATGGGATTTCCGACCGCACGGAGCGGGAGCGGTCAGACCGCCGGCCGCGCGAACGCTCCGGCGGGCGCAGTGAACGCCGGCGGGATCGTGACGACCGCCGCGGCAGCCGTCCGCCGCGGCGTGAACGTGAGCGCAACGACGACCGCAGCGAACCGCGTCGCGGGCTGCCTGACCGGCGCGAGCACCGTCCTGAGCGGGTCGAGCTGCCGGTGGACATTAAATTCCTGCCTGACCAGAAGATGCTCGGTTCCATGGTGCGCCAGATTCATCACTCTAAACGCGCGTATCCGCTGGTTGATCTCGCCGGACTGTTCCTGGCCGACACCAAGGGGCATCTGGTCAAGATCGAAGTCCGTTCCGGTTCCGATTATAAATTTTACCAGGGACGTAAGTCGAAGATTGTTGCGACCGGTCGCGAAACACTGCTTAACCAGATTATCAGCGATCACCTCGACACCTTTTTCATCAAGGAAGAACTCGATGTTGAACCGCCGGCCGGTGTATTCCCGATGATCGCCAAAATCGACGACATGCTGATTGGCCCGCCGAATCACCACAGTTATGCTGACCGGCTCGCCGAAATCCACCGCACACGCTATGCCGGTATGCCGTTCGAGCGCTTTAAAGAAAAAGTCCAAACCGTGCGCGAAGAGGAACTCATTGAACGGTGGAAACAGGAAGCCTCGAAAAAAACAGTCTATCGCCTGAAAGACGCGCCGGCAGAAAACGCCAGAGAATTTTCACTCATTCAGGCGGAAGAGTATCTCCGCACCGCCGCTGCCGGTGATGAAATTGAAGAAGTCACGCGCGCCGTCATTCCCTCTGCGCTCGCCCGCAAAATTAAAGATTACAATCTCATTCGCATGATTCGCGAAGCCTGGCAGGCCGAAAGCCGGTTTCCGATCTCACTGTCATTTGCCTTGCGCGCTGCTTTCCGGCACCTGCACCTTTATATGTTTAAAGCCGGCCGGAATATGAACTTTGTCACCGCTGTAAAACCCGATCCGATTGCACCGGATGCAACGGTTGAAAATATCCGCGTCGTGCTCGAATTTCTGGCTGACCATCCCGGCTCAACGCGTGAACAGCTGGTAGAAGAATTGTGCCCCGGCGCAGAAAAAGATTCACCCGCCGCACTCGAAATTCTAAATCCGATCCGCTGGCTTGTGGAGCGCGGGCACCTGATCGAATTTTTTAACGGCACGCTCTCCGTTCCTTCGCGGCGGCGCAGAAGACAGTAGACGCGGCGCCCTCGCCGCGTTCACGAACGCAGGGTACGCGGCGAGGGCGCCGCGTCTACTTTTTTAACCATTCGAGCAGCTCAGCTTTGTTTGCAAACGTTCCCTCAAGCTGTGCATCATACGCTTTTTTCAGCAGCGCACCCATTGCCGGACCGGGAGGAATGCCGCGCGCAATCAGATCGGCGCCGGTAATCCAGCGCGGCGGCAGCACCGGCTCTGCTTTAAAGTTGTCTCGTTCGCGCCGGAGAAATTCATAGTTTCCGAGCATGCGGTGACTGCTTGCGCAATCAAGCCGGTGCAGTTCAAGCTCGAGTTCAAAGGTTTCGGCGCCGATCAGTTTACGCAGCGTGGAGCGGTTCATGTTCTGAACATCTTTGAAACGCATGTGCCGGTCGATGGCAATTACGATGTGCCTGATCTCTTTCGCCGGCAGCCGCAGGCGCCGCAAAATTTCTTCCGCCATGCCGGCGCTGACGTGCTCGTGATTATGAAAACGCCAGCGGTCGGTTTTGAAGGCCGTCGCCGGTTTGCCGACGTCGTGCAGCAGCACGGCATAAGCCAGTTCGCGCGCCGGGTGTTCCGGCATCATATTCAGCATTAAGACGGTGTGTTCAAATACATCGCCTTCGGGATGAAACTCCGGCGGCTGTTCCTGTCCGATCAGCGGCAGAATTTCCGGTATGATAAATTTTATCAAACCGAGTTCAACCAGTTCACGCAGGGCATCCCCGGGGTTCGGGCTTTCGGTGAGCGTGCGCGAAAATTCATTTTCAATCCGCTCCGGACTGATTTTCGCCAGCGCCGGTGCGTGCCGGATTATTGTAGCGCGCGTTTCGGTTTCGATATCAAAACCGAGCGTGAATGCAAACCGCACTGCACGCAGCATGCGCAGATGATCTTCGGCAAAACGCCGGTCCGGTTCGCCGATGGCACGCACGAGTTTATTTTTTAAATCCGCCCGCCCGCCAGTAAAATCAATAACTTCATTTTCCGCCGGATCATAAAACATACCGTTGATGGTAAAATCCCGGCGCTGTGCATCTTCTTCGGCACCGGAAAATTTAATCGACCCGGGACGGCGTCCGTCCTGATATCCGCCGTCGGCGCGGAATGTCGTTACCTCGATTTCGATCCCGTTTTCAACCACAATAATCACGCCGAATGCTTTTCCCACTGCGACGGTTCTCGGGAAGAGCGCTTCAATCTGTTCCGGCAAGGCGTCTGTTGCGATGTCATAATCTTTGGCAGGGCGGCCGAGCAGCATGTCGCGCACCGATCCGCCGGCGAACAGGGCGGCAAAACCGGCGGTGCGAATTGTGTTTAAGATTTTGAGCGCGGTTGTATAAACTGTGTCCATTAAAAAGATAGTGGAGAAATCCGGTGAAAAAGTTAATTCTGTTTTTCTGTTTAATTTCGGCGGCACTTTTCGCGGAGTGGCGGGAACACGCGGACAAGTTTCAGGAAACGGCGCGCGACAGCGGGTTTAAACCGCCGGCGGAGTTTTTTGTTTTCCTCGATCATGCCGAAGGAATACCGGCGGTGGAGCACGGCGCCATGTACCGCTTCATCACGCATCCGATCAGCTTTCTCGAAGAGTCCGGTATCGGCATTACCGCACTGCTGATTCTGCTCGGCGGATTTCTGCTTAATTTTACACCGTGTATCCTGCCGATGATTCCGGTGAATATTGCCATTATCGGTGATTACACATTGAAGCCCGGCGGCGCGTTCGGCACGCATGCGCGCGGATTTATTCTTGGCGGAATTTACGGGCTGGGCATTGCCACCGTGTACGGGCTGCTCGGCCTGATCGCCGTGTCCGGCAGTCGTGCGCTCGGGTCACTCAATTCAAACCCGTGGTTCAATGCGGCGATCGCAGCCGTTTTTGTGCTGATGGCCCTGGCGATGTTCGGCGTTTTCAACATTGATTTTTCACGGTTTAGCGCCGGACAGAATCTGCGCTTTCAAAGCCGTTACATCATGTCGTTTGTGATGGGCGGAATCGCGGCACTGCTCGCCGGCGCGTGCATTGCGCCGGTCGTTCTGTCGGTGCTGCTGCTCGCCGGCACGCTGTATGCCGCCGGCAACAGTGCCGGAATTTTTCTGCCGTTTCTGCTCGGCGTCGGCATGGCACTGCCCTGGCCGTTTGCCGGGGCCGGAATTGCGCTGCTGCCGAAACCGGGCAAATGGATGAATACGGTAAAATATATTTTCGGCACCGTTATTTTAATGATCGCATTGTATTATGTGCGGGTTGCATTTTCATTAACGCAGCGTCATACAGCGACCTACGATCCGGCGCTACTCGCAACGGAATTTGCCGGCGCGCTGGCAGATCAACAGCCGGTGTTCCTGGAGTTTACGGCGGACTGGTGTACGAATTGTAAAGCAATGGAAAAACATACATTCAGCGACGGGGCCGTAAAAAAGCGGCTGGCGAATTATCGCGTGATCAAAATCGACGCGACCGACTTCCATAATCCCGAAGTCAGCGCCATTCTCGATTATTTTGACGTCAAAGGTCTGCCGACCTACAGTGTGCTTAAAGTCAAATAAACAGGTATTCGCCGTGCCGCCGGCGCTGTTTACTCAACAACTTCCAGCATGGCACGGCGTCCGTCGCGCGCGGCGATGGCACCAAGCAGTACGCGCATTGCTCCGACGGTTTTGCCGCTGCGGCCGATGACTTTACCGACATCTTTTTGATTACAGCGAAGTTCATAGACAACGCTTTTGTCGCCCTTGACTTCAGTGATTTTGACATCGCGGGGATGATCGACAAGTGCGGCGACCATCTGCTTAACCAGTTTTTTCATGGCTTAAGCCTCCTGCGTTTCAACGGCGGGCGTCTCTTCCGCAGCGGGGGCTTCGGCTTCCACCGGCGCCGATTGCTTGTCGGCGACAGCGGCCGGAACTTCCACCGGTGCCGCCGGCGCTTTAGCTTTCGGTGCAGCCCCGATCGCAACACCCTCGCCGGCTTCCGCTTTTTTTACCAAACTTTTCGCGGTGGCAGAAAGCTGTGCGCCGGTACCGAGCCAGTAGTTCACGCGCTCAATATTCACGCTGAAATTATCACTCTTCTGTTTAGGATCGTACCAGCCAAGCACTTCAAGAAAACGGCCGGTGGTTGCAAAGCGGGAATCAGCCACAACGAGGCGGTAGAACGGTTTGTTGCGGGCGCCCATTCGACGTAAACGTATTTTTGTTGCCATAGTATCTATACTCCAGTCCAATATTGCAGACTTCCTGTCTGCAGAGAAAGAGGAGCATGTCTACCTGATTCCTGCTGCCGCATCAACCTTTTTTGACGCAGAATTTTAAACCAATCTGCCCGATATATCATACTGATGAAAATTTGAACCTGCGGCGCAGCTTCCCCGGCAGGACGCATTTCCGGATTTGACCGGAGTTACAGGATACAAATCCTGTCCGGTTTATTTATCCGGTTATCCGGCCCGAACTGCCTTTTTGTACAGGGGAGCTAAGTGCCTGGTTCTATAATTTTAAAATTTTAATCGCTGTCGGCCTGTTTGTCTTTCCGGGCCGCATCAATAACTTTTTGCGCGATATTGGCCGCAACGGGTTCGTAGCGCGCAAACTCCAGGTCAAACGATCCACGCCCGCCGGTGATCGACCGCAGTTCGGAACAGAATTTAAATGTTTCGACCTGTGGAACTTCGGCGGTAATCACCTGCAGTCCTTCTTCTACATCCATGCCGAGAATGCGTCCCCGCTTGGTATTGAGAATTCCGGTGATGTCGCCCATGTACTCATCCGGCACCATCACTTTCAGCGTCATGATCGGCTCCAGCAGAACAGGTTTCGCTTTTTCGATGGCTTCGTGCAGCGCACGCGAACCGGCGATTTTGAACGCGACTTCAGAAGAGTCAACGTCGTGATAAGAGCCGTCATACAGTTCCACTTTAACGTTAATTACCTGATCGCCAACGAGCGGTCCTTTGGTCATGCCTTCGAGGAAGCCTTTCTGACACGCCGGAACAAAGTTACCGGGAATTGCCCCGCCGACAAGTTTGTTGCTGAACCATTCCGGATCGGACGGGTCTTTTGGAAATACACGTACATAGCACTCGCCGTACTGTCCGCGTCCGCCGGACTGTTTTTTGTGTTTATAATGTCCTTCGCCGGTGGTCGTGATGGTTTCTTTATAGGCGACTTTCGGTGTGCTGCGGGCGATATCAACGTTGCTGCGGTTTTTGATGCGTTCAAGTGTTACATCGAGATGCATGTCGCCCATGCCCCACAGAATGGTTTCGTGTGTTTCAGTGTTGCGCTCAATCCGTATAGACGGATCTTCTTCTGCGGCGCGGTTAAGTGCAGTGCCGATTTTATCTTCGTCGCCTTTCGTTTTCGGCTCAACCGCATACGCCGTGAGCGGATTCGGAAACTCGATCGCCGGAAAGGTGATTTTTTCCGCCGGATCGCACAGCGTATCGTTAAGAAATGTATTTTTCAGTTTCGGAATGGCGATGATGTCCCCGGCTTTCGCTTCGAAACAGTCCGACTGTTTGCGACCGTTGATGAAGAAAATTGCGCCGATACGTTCTTTTTCATTTTTTGTGCTGTTGAGCACTTCGCTGTTCGGGCGCAGCAGTCCGCGATAGACGCGCACGAAACTAAGCTGACCGGTAAAAGGATCGTTGACAGAACGCCAGACAAATCCGGCGAACGGCTGATCTTCAGCGGTGGAAAGTTCAGCGCCGTCAGCAGATTTTACCGGATAATCTTCCGGTGACGGGAACAGACGGCTGATCGTATCCATCGTTTCTTTAACGCCGGCATGCGTTTTGGCAGATGCTGCAAAAACCGGAATCAGCGCCGTTTTGTGCACCGCTTTCCGGATTCCGTCGGAGAATTCGTCCGCCGTCAGTTCTTCGCCGTTAAAATATTTTTCAATCAGCGAATCGTCTGTCTCGGCGGCAAGTTCAATCAGATGATCTTTTACCGCTTTTACAGCATCCGCCATATCTGCCGGAACAGATGCGGCCGGCGTATTCAGTACATCCACTCCCGACTTATAGTCCGCCGCCGGCAGAACCACCGGCACGCAGCGGCTGTCGCCCCACAGTGCCTTGATTTCATTCAGCACTTTATTAAAATCCGCATCCGGTTTGTCGAGACCGGTGATTACAATCCCGCGCGGCAGATTACGTTTTTCGCACATGCGCCACGCGCGGAATGTTCCGACCTGAATACCGGAAACCGCATCCACTACAAGCAGCGCGGCATCGGTTACCGCCGCCGCCGCGGTGAGCTGTCCGATAAAATCGGCGTATCCGGGCGTGTCGATCATCACAAAGCGGCGCTGTTTCCCGCTGGCGGCAATGTAAACGCCGTCGAACGGTTTAGCCCAGATCGAAATCAAGTGCGCCTGCTCTTCTGCCGTCCAGTCCGCTATGCTCGTTTTTTCCGCCGGCGAACCGACGCGGTCATTTGTGCCAAGAATGTTAAGCATCACATCCAGCAGTGATGTCTTGCCGCTGCCGGTATGGCCCATTAATGCAAAATTACGCACACCCGAGATCGGAATTCCTCTCATTGCACAGCTCCTTGAATTAATTGTTAATAAAAACCTTTTGCTGCACCGGCAGCACACAATACGCAACGCTATGAAAAGAACTCATAGAATACACAACAATCCGGCGCATCGCAATAAAGAAGAGGAACAATTGTATGTGATCTGGCTTATAAAAAGATCTCTGCAGCGGAAGCGGTGAGTTGTGCCGCGCATATATTTTACGCTACACTCTGGCAATGAAAAAACTGCAATGGATAAAGATAGTCGCCACCGGTTTCGGCACAGGATTCAGTCCGGTGCTTCCCGGAACAGCGGGAACACTCTGGGGGATCCCGCTGGCATGGGCGGTTTTTCAACTGCCGGAGCTTTGGATGCACATTGCAGCATGCGTTTTTTTAACGGTGCTGGCCGTTCCCGTCTGCGCCATCGGCGAGCTTTTGTTAATGAGAGGCAACGATCCGGGATGCATCGTTGCCGACGAATTTTTCACACTGCCGATCTGCTTTCTCGGGCTGCCGTTCACGGTCAAAACAATCATGACCGGATTTATTTTCCACCGGATTTTCGATATTACCAAACCGCCGCCGATCCGGCAGCTGCAGAAGATCAAAGGTGGCACCGGGATTGTGATTGACGATTTTCTGGCCGCGCTGCTCGCACTCGCTGCAAATCATTTTCTATGGCGCGTGATTTATTAGAGCGTATTAAGAAAAATTATAGCCGCAAAAAACACAAAAAATAAGGTTCAAGACAAGTTAATGGGACGCTTTCTTAACATTTTTAACAGTATCTGATAGAGATCTTCATGGCGATGATTAAATCGGAATTCGCACTCTTTCAGGTGAAGATAAAACGTGGATTTATGGATGCCTCTAAACTTCGATAAACGGACTTTTGCAATGCTCCAGAAGTTTTCGATTCCGTTGATATGATTACGTCCGGTCGCGAACTCATGTTCGCCATGATGAACT
The DNA here is from genome assembly GCA_041656295.1 of Kiritimatiellales bacterium. Lineage (NCBI taxonomy): Bacteria > Pseudomonadati > Kiritimatiellota > Kiritimatiellia > Kiritimatiellales > Kiritimatiellales bacterium. The sequence continues at coordinate 45,626 of JBBADV010000020.1, forward strand.
CTATAATGCTTCTGATAACCGAAATTCACCAGCCCGTCGTAGCTTTTAAATCCATCGGTATATACGGTCGAGTCGACATCCACTTTCTGTTGTATAATCGGGAGTAACTCCTTTACAGAGCAGTTCTTAACAACCTGAGTGTAGACACGGCTCTTTCGTTTGATCAGTCCGAACACGATGGGTTTCCCTTTTGCGCCACGTCCGCGAATACCTCGGACACGACGGGCGCCAAAATAGCTTTCATCCAGTTCAACTTCGCCGCATTTAAACGGACTGTCCAGTTCGCAACACTCCGCAATCCGCTGACGAACTGCATAAAAAATCCGGTTGATGGTGTTGC
>JBBADV010000021.1 GCA_041656295.1 Kiritimatiellales bacterium
CGGACTCATTCCGCTGCAAACGTATCTGCGCGACAGCCGCGCTATGGTGCAGCGATTCACACAAATCGCAGAGAAATTCTGCACGCAGAGCCGCAAAAAAAGGGTTTAACCGCAGATGTAAACGGATGAAGCCGGATTTTTTACCGCCGGGAAATGTGAGGCGGACTTTCCAGTCTGCCTTTGAGCAGGCAGGAATGTCTGCCCCACCATCCAGTCTGCCTTTGAGCAGGCAGGAATGCCTGCTCCACCTTTTTTAGCGGGCTTTGCGCGGGAGAAATTCTGCACGCAGAGGCGCAAAGAAAAAGAGATTTTAACCGCAGATGTAAACGGATAAAGCCGGATTTTTTACCGCCGGGAAATGTGAGGCGGACTATCCAGTCTGCCTTTGAGCAGACGGGACTGTCTGCTCCACCTTTTTTTAGCAGCTTTGTGCGGGAAAATTTTTATAGTATGCATCGAATAACTGCCGGTAGTGCGGACTTGTTTCGAAAATCCCGCCGGAGCAGTTATAAAAATCATCATCCAGCTCAAACAATCCCTGCCACACCTCCATCCACGGTGCGCCGTGACGCGGGTGCCGGGTTTTCATCTGTTCCCAGTGTTTATAATTCTGAAATCCGTTGCTCTCCAGCACCCCGGTCTTCATGCCCGGCAGCGGCGCCAGCCGCGCGGCGACATTTTTATTCCAGTCCACCAGAACCGGGTTCACCGTTAAATCGGCGCAAAAACACGGAACATCGCGCTCATGTGCCAGCTGCGCGATTTTTAAGCTCATGCTCATCGTTTTAGCAATCGGCTTTAAGGCGATCGCGCCGTAGCCCGCTTCAATCCGTTCCAGAGAGTGATGATCAGAGTGTGCGCTTTCGTCCGCCGCCAGTCGTACCGGCAGATCGGACACATCTTCCAGATATTCTTCCGGAAACGGCTCCTCCACAATCAGAATACGATCCAGCGCGCCGATAGAATCCGCATAATCGAGCAGACGCTTTAAATGCTGTCTGGAGTGATACCGTCCGTTGGCATCCAGATAATACGGAATCCGCCCGCTGTCCGTGAACGGCGTCTCGCGGTGTTTGAGCAGTTCATGAATCTCCGCCAGCCGGCGCTGATCCCACGCCAGCATTTTTTCCTGACAGCCATCGCCCTCCGGATCGCTGCCGATTTTGATCTTCAGAAAAAAATATCCTTCATCCACCATCCGGAGAATATCTGCCGCCGGCACGCCGTAACTCACCAGTGGAATGGCCGCAAGCTGCCGGCGCCGGCCGTGCAGCGCCGGACGCATCGTTTCAGGAATCATTTCATCGAACGTTTTGATTCCAGCCGTTGACGCGTACAGCTGCCACGCTGCGTTATCCACCGCCACCAGCGCATTCAGCGCAAACGTCATACGCAGATCTTTTTTGCCGGTAATGCCTTTCCCGTATTCCCACACCGGCTCCAGCAGCTGATCGATCAGCTCCACCGGCGTTTTAAATGAAATGGATTTGGAAAGTTCCAGTGCATGCGCTGTCATGCGGTACATCAGTTCATTGCCGGCGGCTTCATCGAATGATGCAAACACATCCGCATCCGACCACAGCGTACTTTGCGTTCCGAGTCCGAGTCCTTCATCGCCGGAATTTTTCAGCAGCACAACCGTCTGCCACAGCTCACTCAAGCTGTTTCCTTTAAATCCGAACGGCGCGTTGAGCGGTTCGCGCTCAACCGTACTGAATGCGTCACTGATTAACATCATCGCTTCTCCTGCGCCGGAATGTTACTGCGCGGCGAAAAATTCTTTGGCGGTTTGATCCAGCGGTAGCGCAACCTCTTTCCCGGTGGCCGCCGACATCTGCGCCGCCCAGCCGATCCCGCCGATCACGGATGAATTCACAAATCCCAGCGGAGATTTTTCTCCGGATTTAACGCATTGAATAAAATGGTCTACGCATGCGCCGGTCTGATGTTCAATCACATCGCCGCTGTCCGGCGTGGTCGAATCGTCCGGCCAGACAAGCGCTTCGCAGCCTTCCGCGCGGCAGCGTTCGCGGTCGAGCGGATAGATCCATTTTCCGCCGGTGCCGGATTCCGACCAGTACCGGATCTTCTGCGCCCGGTCCAATTGCGAATCAAAGATGAAACCGCCTTTTGTGCCGAACAGATTATGATAGGCATCATACCCGTTGCCGTTGTCGATATTGCCGAAACAGAATCCGGCGGCGCCGTTATCAAAACGGATTACAATGTTCCAGACCGGATCCACTTCGAATCCGCGCACTTTGGCCGGCATTGATGTAGCATATACGCCGACCGGTTTCGCCTGCGACGCCATTGTATGCACGATCATGGAGATGGAGTGATTAATCCCCATGCTGATGGCATCGCCCATAATCTCTTTTTTCAGTTTCCACACCTTGTCGCCCTGGATATTTACCGGATGGCGGTAGTTGATCTGAATCTGGGTGATCTGGCCGAACTCATTCTCCGCCACGCGGCGGCGGATCTGCTCTTCGAGCGTATCGAAATAGAGAATATAATCGACGAAGGTAATCAGCGCCGGATTGGCTTTTTCGAGCTCAATCTCTTTGCAGAAATCGGCATAGGCCGTCGCCGCCGGTTTTTCGCAGAACACATGCTTGCCGGCTTTCATCGCCGCAATCGCCTGCGGGCCGTGAAAACCGTTTGGACTCACCAGCCACACCGCGTCGACTGCCGGATTATTTACAATCGTTTCATACTCCTCCGTCAGCAGCTCCGCCGGCAGATTCAGCTCCTTTAAAACCTCCAGGCCGCGCTCACGGTTCTTCTCCAGCAGCGCGAGCACCTCCACATCGTCGCGCTCCGTCAGACGGCGCAGCTGCACCGAACCCATCCAGCCTGCACCCACAAAGCCGATTCCAATTTTTTTCATAACCCTCTCCTGCTTATATTTAAAAATTTTCTCTGCATCATTTCTGCAATACATAAATCAGAACATGCTTTCCCCGTTACCGTTTTTCGAGCCGTGATGCGGCGGCATTATCCAAAAACAGATGACAGTCGGGATGCTGCTGTAGAATGGATGCCGGATGATGATTTGAAACCGCACTCTTCAGACAGTCTTTCACCGCCTGCGCTTTCCGTTCATCGGGCACCGTACAAACAATGCGGCCGGCTTTCATAATCTGCCGGATACTGATTGTAAGTGCGCAGCGCGGAACATCGTCCAGTGTTTTAAACCAGCCCTCACCGAGCTGCTGGCGGCGGCACGCTTCGTCCAGCTCGACCATCAGATAGCTGCGCTCTGTTTCAAAATCAGCCGGCGGATCGTTAAATGCCAGATGTCCGTTTTCACCAATGCCGCACTGTACAACATCGACGTACTTTTTTGAAATCAACGCTTCAAGCCGGTCGCATTCCGCCTGCGGGTCGGGGGCGGAACCGTTAACATAATGAAACGTTTTGAGCGCCGGGACACGGCTGACAAATCGTTCGCGCAGATATCGCCGGAAACTTGCCGGATGATTATCACCGATGCCGATATATTCATCCATGTGAAAACAGGTGACTTTTGACCAGTCGACCGGTTTTTTCACCAGCGCATTCAGCACTTCAAACTGACTCGCGCCGGTAGCCAGAACCATGCAGGCTTCGCCGCGACGCGCCAGCGCCTGCTGCAGTTTTTCAGTCGTAACAGCTGCCGCTGCCGCACCCATTTCCGCTTTTGTTTTATAAATATTAATTTCCATTGCTCACTGTTCCTCTGTTTTTATTCAACGCGGCCATCGTCGGTCTCATCACGTTTGGCATGCTTCAGCCCGAAGCAAAGTTCAATTGTATTTCTGACTGCGCCGGCACCGAACCAGACCAGTGTGATCACCGCCATGACTCCATAGAGATAAATACTCCATTTGTGTATAGTGACCCAAAACGCATCGCTGCGGACAGAAATCAGGTTGACGATAATGCACCCCAGATAAAAAAACGTCCAGCCAAACGACCAGATGATGGTGAACAAATAGATGATTTTATCACTGCGGGTAAACTCATTTGTGATCAGGAAAACCGCTTTCCAGCCGCGCGCGGTGGATACATCCGGCACATCCGCTGTGGCATACTGTTTCCGGTGCAGCAGCTTATCCATGTTATACTCTTTGCGGCCGGCCAGTGAGACAAGCACATATCCGGCAATGGATACAAGCATGGCAAACAGCCACAGCACCCGTCCGTTAATTCCTCGAATGAAATAGAAAATCTGCGACGGCAGTGAGCCGTTCAATGGAAGGTGGCTTCCGGGCGCCGGAGAAAGCTGTATGCTTTCCAGCTCCGCCGGCCATTGCACCGCCGGCGCATTCACGATCGGCGGACGGGTGCCGTATGCATAAAATGCGGTGCCGTCCGCCTCTCTGCCGTCCGGCAGCACGATTGAAACACGCACGCTCTGCCACTCCTCCTGCCGCCAGAATTCAAGCGTATGAGTCCCGCCGGAAACCGGCATACCGTTGATCAGAACAGAGCTTCCAGCGGGGGCATCAATCTGAAGCACTGTTTTCGCAAAAGGCACCTGCTGCAGCAGAATTGCACCGCCGGAGAGAAAACTGCCGAGCAATAGCGCAGTCCATGCACCGGCGGTTGTGCCGCGCTTCCAGTACAGTCCGCCGATAATGCAGGCGCCTGCGCCGCCGAGGAAGATTGAGCCGGTAATCGCCATGAACATCAGAATATACTGCGTCTGCCGGAACAGCAGACTGAACAGATAGGCAAACAGCGCGACACCGAAAATCGACCAGCGCAGCGCTTTCAGATGTCCGGTCTGGGACAGCGGTTTTTTCCGCAGCGGCAGGACTACGTCCTGAATAAAAATACTGCCCCATGAATGGAGATATGTATCATCGGTGGTGATCGCCATAGAAAAAATTACAGCGACAAAACAACCGAGCAGCCCCACCGGCAGAATTGTGCCGACAATCAGCGGCACGGTCATCTGTTTTTGAACCGCCGGATTCATAATGCTGAAGATCCGCTCGCCGGCCGCTCCGCTGATTCCGGCAAAATCGGGATGATGCATCACAGTATATGCGACCATCGAAATAAACATCACAATCATCATGATATTGTTCTGGCGCAATGCGCCGAGAACACCGGCCATCCGCGCTTCATGCGGTGATTTGGCGGCGGCGTTATAGCCGCTGGTTCCCTGCCAGGCCAGACGCGAATAGAATGAGCCGAAAATTCCGATCAGATAAAACCAGATATTAAAATCGCGAACTTTTGATGTTTTAAACGGATTGACCATGGAGTTGGTTTCCTGATTCGCCGCTGCCGCAAATGCTTCGCTGATCTGTTCCCAGCCGCACAACCGGAATAAATAGATGCCAATGGTCAGAAAAAGAACCATCATCATAGCGCCCTGAATGGCATCTGTCACCATGATTCCGACCTGCCCGGCACGCAGTGTAATCCACAGCGCCATTCCCATTAAGAACGCCATAATGACCGCATAGGACAACGAAATTGTTACAGGTCCTAACAGAACCGGACATTCCGGAATACCGCAGACATAAATTAAAAACCGGGCGGTCACCGACGGAAAAATTGCATAGTTAAGTGTTCCGGAAACAAAGGCCAGCAGTCCGGCAAAAATACGGAAACGACGGCTGTAGCGCTGCTCAAAAAACTGTGCAATGGTCAAGGAACGCGTCTGCCGGTAGCGGTAAATCACCCATCCGGACAGCGCCATCAACACCCAGAACGGCATATTCAATACGCTCCACCAGGTGGCGCCCCAACCGGAAAAATACTGGGACTCCCAGATTGCAATAATTGAAATGGCGCCGATCTGTCCCATCTCACCCGCCATGGTAAGCAGATAACGCCCGGCCATGCGGTTTCCGGCAAGATAATCCGACACTGAAACGACATACTGCTTTATATAAAGCACCAGCCCGGCGACAATTGCCAGAAATCCGCCCAGAACAACCCAGTCTAAAACCTGCATATATATTACAAATTATCCCTAGTTATTGATTATATATAATCCCAGCCGTTTAACGACAAAATCTCTCAAATTTATATCGTCAAAACTCATTGTGGTTCCATTAAGCTGGGGCGACCAGCACATCCGGACATTGCCGGCTCCGGCATTGCTGTCCTGTACCGTTGTTTCATGTGTATACGATCCGACAGTAATTTTCTGCCGCATTTTTTCAGTGTTATCAATATAGACTATAAATTCCGCAGAATACCATTCGTCCGGCTCAAGGTTCCCGAGTGTTATATAATTTGAAGAGCTGGTAATTCCGCCGGTTAATGTATTGTACACCTGTGCACGCGGTTTGTTTGATGCATAATTGATAATCAATCCGGCAAACCCGCCGGCCGCCGCACCCGTATCCAGATAAATAAACATTTTATTTCCGGCGGAATCCGGTGTTGCGGAGTCCACAAAAAATCTGAACGCCCAGCGATAATTTTTTCCGGAAGATAACGTCAAGGGTGTATTCGGCGCATTTGCAGAAGAATAAACATTAGCGCCTGAAGCGGTTCGTGCCATACTGACATATTTATTGCCGTTGGTTTCCACAACCCGCGTAGAAATATTTGCACTGATCGACCAGCCGCTGCCGGATGACAGCGCTCCGACCGCATACCCTTCGAAATTCTGATTTATATAATCCGCGCCGGATACCGTCGAAAAACAAAGGAGACCGCCGAATGCAACAAGAACTTTCCGTGTGAACAGACCTTGTAAATGTTTCATATAAATCCTTTATTTAATCGATTAATGTTAATTAAATAAAAAATCACCGGCTCATGACCTTTTTAGAACCGGTGAGTTTAAATTTACGGAACTGAGATTGTTTTCAACTGTAGATTATCGAACAGCATGGTTGTACCATCAATCTGCGGTGACCAACCCATGCGCACGTTACTCCCGGGAGCAAACGCCGCGCCGCCGGTCTGCGGGCGAACGGTATGTGTATTCGAACCGATCGTCACGTCATATCCGACTTTCCCTTTTTCAATCGTAATTAACACTTTTGCATCGTACCATTGATCCATATCGATCTTGCAAAGCTGCCGGTAACTGCTGAAACCGGTAAACGGTGCATTCAGTGCATCATAGGCATACGCACTCCAGCCGCGACTGGCATCAAAGCGGATAAGCAGACTTGCAAACACTCCGGTCGTCGCGCCGGTATCCAGAAAAATAAACATGCTGCTGCCGCTTGTTTTCGGTGAAGAAGAATCCACATAAAACGAAAAACTCCATTCATATTTTCCGTTTTCCGCCAGTAGCAAACGGCGGTTTGAACCGCCCGCGGAAGTATACGTCACCGCGCCGGACGCATTCCGCTTCATCAACAGTGCCTTTTGATCGCCGGAAACCGGATCGTTTACAATCTCGACATCAATCGTTTTTCCGACCGACCAGCCCCGTCCGGTATTTAATACGCGGGGCATATCGTCTTCAAAATTATTGGAAATATGAATAATTTCGGCAGAAAACCCGGCTGTTCCGGCCAGTAAAACCAGCGCTAAAGAAAAATGAATCATCTGTTTCATGCATATTCTCCGTAAAAATTAAACTTTCGCCTAAAAAAAGTCCGGCCAGATCCCGACCGGACTTTTTATAATTGCAGGCCGGTTATGATTTATGCAATTTGCGCCATACCAGTGCAACGAGACCTGAAATTGCAAACAAACCCACCGTCGCCGGTTCAGGCACTGTCTGCAGCAGAATATTATCATATGAAATAAGGGCTCCATTCATCTGAGGCGACCAGCCCATCCGTACCGCATCCGACGTTAAGAGACTTGCCTGTGATGCAACAGCAAGTGAATCAGTTCCGACTGTAACATCATATCCGATATGACCGGTATCGCCATCCGTCCAGATATCAAAAGAAACATTATACCACTCGTCTACATCAATTGTTGTTAAAAGCGTATTGTTCGCCGATGCCGTATAGCTATCACTTAGATTATTATAAACATATACATTGAACCCGCTGGCTTCCTTGCGAAGGAAAAGACTGGCGAATGTTTTTCCGCTACCGGAATCTAAATAGATATATGTTACAGAGCCAGAAGCTGTTGGAGTAGATGGGTCTATACAAAAATCGAAACTCCATTTATATTCGCCGCTCTTCGTCGTATCAATATTTAGTGCCGTATTCCCGCCCATAGCACTCGTATACGTAACTGCGCCGGGTCCAGTACGACCTATTGTCATGTATTTATCGCCGCTTTCTTCCTCGATTTCAACATTGAGGTTAGCACTATTTAAACCTCCCCACCCACTGGGATTCGTATTGATTGTCCCTGTTGTAAAACCGCTGAAGTCCTGATCAATATGAGTCACAACCGACGCATACGTCAACCCCGCGAATCCGGCCAGTGCCGCGATAATTAATATACTTCTTCTCTTTTGCATACCCTGCTCCTTCCTGTTTTTGTTTGGTACCCGCATCACACACTTGTGTGATTTCAATCGATTAATAATTAAATAAAGCTCTCGGCGAAAAAACGCAAGCATTTATTTCTCATAAAATTTTCTACCCGCACACAGCGGCTAATTCCGGCTTCTGATTTTCGTTTGCAAGCGAAGTGTCTTTCTGCCCAAACACCACCCGCGCAAGTGCTGCCGCGCGGGGGTTATTCGGATCGCACACATAATACGGAGCCTCCCAGCAGATCAGTTTTTTCGCATAGGGTGCGGCCGCATTAATTTGCGCTGTAACCCGGTCGGGATCGGCGGTGATGCTGTGATTCAGCTGCATGACATTTTCACCCCGTTGAAAAACTTCAATGTTTGACCAGAATGTAATTTTCCGTTCGCGACAGACATCCGCCCACGCTTTATACATGGCTTCGGCATGACGCAGCCGGCTGCCGCAGGTGCCGATGGAATCCTGCGGCGCAAGAATATCCAGCGGAACGCCGTCCAGTGTTTCCAGCCAGCTGGCTTGCATCTCCTGCTCTTTGCCGGGAAAATATTTTGTGCCCGGCGACATCATAATCTGTAACCCGGCATCGACACTTTTAATGTGTTCGAAAAATCCCCGGTAAATCCGGTTCAGGCGGCTGATTTTATTCCGGTCGTATGAACCGGTGTAGGCGGTTTCCGATGAAAAATAAAATCCATGGAATTCCTGCCGGTATTTCATAAGCTCTGTCAGGCAGTTGACGCACGCCTGCTCTTCGCGTTCCATAATTTCCGGCGCAACCTGATCGCTCAGACCGGTGGTTGAGCCGTAACCGCCGAGAAACATGCGGATGTTTTCCGCGCCGGCGGCTTCCAGCATCGGTTCCACCACGTTCCAGGTTTTGTACGCGCTGAATTTCTGCGACGGATAATAGCATTCGCGCAGTTCATTCCAGATGGCGGCCTGAAAAATCGCGGTGTCAATTCCCAGCAGTTTAAACTGCCGGAACATTGCGCGCCACTCAGCCACACCCCAGTGAAGCGCCGGTCGCCCGAAATAGTTCGGAGCATGGGCATAAATAAACGCGCCGGTAATATTCATCCGCTGCGGCTGCGATCCGAGCGTTTGCAGAAACTGCAGGTTATCCTGATTCGCTTCACGGTTCCGCACACCGCAAGAATCCTGCGCGCGCTGACTGGCCATGAAAATTTTAAAATCTTCTACATCAATAATATCATACATACATGTCCCTGGGGTTATCTCTCCGGTTTTATTCCTGACAACATTTCGCGGCATTTTTTACGGCGGTTTTCCACTGCTCTTCCGGCGCGGTGAATAATTGTGTCGACATCCTGAAATTGTCTGACCGGCCGGCCGGCATCATTTCGCCGGCGTACGGTTGAAAATAATGTTTGCGGAACGAGGTGTGGTCATGAATCGCCTGCTTGATTCCTTTACCCGGCAGAGTGTCCGGCGGGAACTGCATCAGAATGACCAGACCGTTTTCCGGCACATACAGCGCGAGCCAATGCAAATCCTGTTTTACTTCCCATTTCGCCGTACTGGAAAGTTCACCGTCAATCACATCGCCGGCAACGGTTTCCGCCAGCCAGTATTTGGCATCCGGCGTCCAGCAGTGCATAAAGGCGTAACCGGTTTGAATAAACTGACCGGAAGCGAATGTCAGCACGGCCTCTTCCTGAATGACGCCGTCTTCGACAATAATTTTTGAAGCGAGCCGGACATCGTGCAGCCGGCTCTCTTTGATGAGTTCCAGCCGTTTGCCGGAAATTTCCTCCTTAGCGGCAGGCATTTTTTCAAGCATCACACCGTCGACCTGCACTGAAATTTTATCGACTTCTTCGCGTCCGCCCTCGCGATGCCCTGTGCCGATCCATTTATACTCGCCGGGATGAAATACCAGTCCCCAGTTTCCGCGGTAAACACCGGCTTCAATCTTGCCGAGTTTTACATCATCAATTGTATAGGCCCGTTCCGGCGCAAACCGTACGGATAAATCGCCGCTGCGGAATGTCACCGCCACGGAATGATTACCGACGAACACGCCCGCCAACAGAACCGGCACCGTTTGTTTAATTGTTTTTTGAATGCATTTCATCGTTTGACTATTTTAATTTTTATTGTAACCGCGAATAACCGCGAATGAACGCAAATGAAAAGACCAGTGTAATGTTGATTCTACGAACAAACTCTGGCTCATCGAATCGGTGCTACAACAATTTTTCTTTTTGTGAGTTTTGTGCATTTTTGCAGTCATACATTTTTTAATGCTCTTTTGTCATTTGCGCGGTTTTAATGACGTCCTCTTTCCACCGTTCCGGTTTGACGCGAACACCCTGAATCTTCATTGCAAAAGAGTATTTTTCACCGGCGTGCAGTGTTTCACGGGAAAACGGCTGATAATATAACTTGTGATATTGATGCGTCGCAAGATCCTGGAGAGCATGCCCGATATCTTTGCCCGGAAGATTTTCCGGTGAATAGGACGCCAGCATCGCCACATTCATTTCCGGTTCATAAACAGCGACCCACGCAACAGATTCTTTTCGCAGTATTAATCCCTGAGTATCAAAAATACCTTCAATTAATTCACCGGATTCATCCTGAGCCATCCATTCTGTAGTGGTCGGTGCCCAGCACACCATAAACGCATACCCTGTCCAAACAGATGTATCTTCGTCAACATTTAGATTAAGATACCGCTGAATGCCGGTCGGAGTGATTATTGTCCGCTGCATAACCGATATGCCGCGAATTTTTGATTTAGTGATAAATTCTCCGGTTTTCAGCACGTTTATCTCCGCCGGTGCCGGTGCCGGAATTTCAACGCCGTCAACAATCAATTGCATTGATATAATTTTTTCGGTGGCATTGCCGGCACTGTCTTTATTGTTTCCACCGACAAATTTCATATCGCCGCCGTGAAAAATAAAACCGTAGTTGCCGTTGTTTAATCCGATGCGCTGCCCCTGAAAAACGATCTGCTCCAACGCATAGGAATAACGCGGTGAAAAGCGGGCCGAATAATCACCGGCGGCCAGACTGAATGCACCGTAAACTCCGGTTGACGCGGCGGAATCCGCCGCGCCGTTTCCGGCAGCAGATATGCCGGCGGCAAACAGTGCGCACAGCACTGGCCGCCGGATACTGCTGATGAAATTATGCCAGCCGGAGTTTTTCATCGGTTCCACCGCATCAATAATTAATTTTCAGCGCGACATAATCGTTACGCGGAATATTGAGTTCAACAGACTTTCCGTTAAGCGGAATCTGCGTCCGGGTTTCTGCATTCCGGACGGAGGACACCGCCAGATCGCCGAAATTGATTTTCACTTTTTCACCGGTACGGTTCAGATTGGAAATAATCGCCAGAATTTTTTTATCGTTTTTATAATACCCGACGACAACATTTTCTTTATCGGCAGTAATTGCATCGTCTGCCCAGTACGGAATAAATTCCACCGCTTTATCGGTGATGCCGAATTCTTCTCTGAACCGCCAGGTTTTCAACACTTCTTCACGGTTGCAGAACAGCGGCCAGATGGCCATATCCGCCTGCATAATCCGTGAAAGCATATCGCGGGCCGTCACCGGATTCGCCATCAGGCCTTTGTCAAATTTCAGACAGGGCAGCCAGACCATCACCGCACCCCACTGCCCGTGGAAACATTCCGCACGAACCCGATCCATCGGCAGTGCATAGCTGTAATAATAAACCATTTCTTCCGGTTTGTCCGACGGCGGCAGAAATTCCGGATTCCTGCTTTTAAAATATCCGTCATAATACTGCTCACCAATCAGCATACCGGTATACATGCTCAGCGATTGCATTGTGTGCGTGGCGGAACAGTGTGCAACCGAAGCCGGCGTTTCACCATTCGCTTTCCACATATTATAGGTCATCCGCTTGATCATATTACGTGAACCGATCTGCTCATAGGTCGGACGCCGGGTTCCGTCGAAATCATCATACCCACCGCCGGAAACTGCGCGCGTGTTCGGAATCGGCTGAGTTTCATCCATGTAGACACCGTCCATGCGACCGAAAACCTTGGCCCATTCTGCGGCGCACCAGACAAGATAATCACCCCACTCCGTGGTCGTACATGCACGAATCATCTGCCGTGATCCACCGCCGGGACGTCCGGGTTCGGTCGCCCAGTGTTCGCGCATAAAATCAGCATCCGGCTCCTCTTTATCGCCGTCTTTCAGAATTGCGTGCAGCCGCGTCCAGTACGGAATAATTTTCCGGTGTTCCTTATGATCCCATTTTACCTTGTCGCAGACTTTATCAATATTCAGCGCGCGCGTCGGGTCCGGATCATGAATCATCCAGCGCCATTCATCCGGCCAGTAAATCAGTTGATTCCCGCGTGTTTCGCCCTGCATAGAGTCGTATTGCGCCGAATAGGTCCAGCCGCGCCAGCCGTCCGGCAGCGGTTTCACCGGCGTTGCCATCATTCCAAAGCGAATCGAAATTTCTTCGTTATTTTTCAGCGGCAGCGCTTTGGCGATCATATCAATTTTAAGATCAACCCGTCCGTCAGCGTAACGTTCCGCACGAATAGAATTTTCACGTTCTTTCGGCCACCAGTATTGATCGGACTCGGTGAACCAGAGCATTCCGTGACTGTTATTGCCGATCCATACCGTTGTTTTCAAGCCGCTCTCAAATACCGTTCCCGCCTTGCGTGACAGTTCACGCGAAAAAGAGTGTTTCACCAGATCCTGCGATTCATAAGCCACTGGCGCGCCGACATAATGAATCATATCCGCCGCATTTGCGGTGAAAGGAATATTCAATTCCAGCCGGTCTAAGACACCTTTCGGTTTCAGCGCCAGATCGCACCAGATTACACCGTCATATTCGATGGTGTAGGTCAGCGTCACGTCCGCCGCTTTTGCGGACGCTTTGCGAACCAGCACAAGACGGCCGGCTTCCTTTGAAACCACTTCCGGCACCGAAAATGAAATCTGTTCTTTTCCAAGCAGAAAACTTACCGGCGCTGACAGCACTTCTGCACCGGCGGAAACTACTGAACCCAGCGCGCCGGCACCGGAAACGGAATACTGACGACCCCACGTGCCAACGTTACCCTGCTCATACTGCACCGGCGTCCACGGCGGCAGAACAACATCGCCGTTTAATGCTTCAAGACCGAGCTTCGGACATCCGTTTTCAAACCAGCGGCTGCGTAAGCCCACATTTTTCTCGGTGGCCGGAACGGTCGTTTTAGCAACTTCAATCTTCAAATCCGGCAGCCGGTCTTTGGCCAGTGCCGCAACTTCATTTTCATCTAACGGACGGTTGAAAATACGCACATCGCTGATGGATGTTGCTCCGTCGGCATAGCCCATGCCTTTGCCGGACGGACCGACAGTAAACAGTTTCGGCCATTTGATGTCCGCCGCAACTGACGCGCTGCCCGCTTTGCGGCCGTCAACGAACAAAGCCACTTCCTTGCCGGAATCATATGTTACAACAATATGATGCCATGATCCTTTTTCCCATTTTAACGATGATGCATCGCGCAGGAAAATTTTGTCGCCGGCTTCAGTGTATTCGAGATAAACCGCTGCGCCGGATTGTTTATATTTATAAATAAAGATTTTTCCGAAAGGCGATTTGCCGGAAACAACCGTCTGCAGAAACATGTGCATAAAATTATCATTCGGTTCCCAGTCGAACGGTTTGATAAGCAATTCAATAGAACCTGTGCTGTCCGGCAGATTTTTTACGGCATCATACTGAACGGATGCGTTTCCTGTTCCGACGAGCAGGCCGCGGATGGAATGTGACATGGTATCAAAATCGCGGGTATCTTTTGTTTCAAACAGCACTTTCCCCTTGGCAGAACCTGCGGCCTGCTGAGCATCAATGCTGTCACCGCTCCGGCAGTAATCGACACTGAACGTAATGTCTGCCGGTTTCGCCGCCGCCGCAAAAAGATTTGCAAAATTACTGAAGCTGAACGCCGTTGCCGCCATTAGAATCATTCTGTACTTCATCTCTTTTTTTCTCCTCTCAATGCCCTGATTTTTAACCCTGCGGCCGGGAAACAGCGCCGCGTTTCTAAAATTATATGAACAGATTATTCACTCAATGTCTACAATTTTATCGATTAAAATAATATTGACGATAATTCTGTGTCTGGCAGGATGTTGGCGATTTACTGAAAGGCGAAATTATGCCGGAAAAAAAATTATTCTATTTTTTGTTCACCGCCGGTGCAGTTTTTTTTACCACGTCCGGTGAAAGCCTGTACCAGACAAACGAAACGTTTCACGCTGAATATCTGCAGCAGCAGATTCATGCCGCACATGCCGCTGGCTCAACTCAGGCGGTAGTACTCCACCAGTCCACTGCAACGTTTGATATTAATCCGGTCACAAAAAAGAACGAAGGATTAAAGGTCGGCAACGGTTGCGCCTCCCTCTCCTATCAAACCGTCGGAAATCTTCCGTCCACCGCCGGCTCCATTGAGATCCGGTTTAAACCGGTGGATTGGGATGCCGCAGTGAGTGAAGACTATATGATATTTCAAACCACCACCGACACAAAGCTTGTTATTTATAAGCGAACCGTGAACGGAATTGCGGTGCATTTTACTATTAATGATTCTCCGGCGCCGGTCTTTCTTTATCGCAGTATTACCAACTGGCAGAACCATATTTTTCATCATCTGGTGTTTACTTACGATGCCGCCGGCGATGCTGTGTTATATATCGACGGAATTGAAACCGGGCGCGCTGAAATCGGCACGCCGGCTGATCCGGCAAATATTGTCTGGCCGTCGCAGTTTTCTGTTGGGCCGGCAGGCAGCTGGGGCAGAGACACCGGGCAGACTGCCATTGAGCGCGTCCGGATTTATGATGCGGTTCTAACTTCAGATCAGGTGCAATATCTGGCCGCCCAGACAGAATTCAACCGGCTTTCCGGAACATTCAGCAAATGGTTCGAGTCCGGTCGCCCGAAACTCGGACTTGCCGCACTGGATAAAGACACCGTGCTGCCGCCGTGGACTGCGGTTTCCTGGACAAACGGTACGGCGTCCTGCTGGAACCGGAATTATAATTTTTCCGGCACTCAGTTTTTAGGAAATTTAATTGCCGGCACAAACTCCCTGCTTCACGAACCGATGCTGCTCCGCATCGCTGTCGATCAGCAGGCAGGTGTATTGTCTTTCAGCGAACCTGTGATCACCGATCAGGGACAGGGACGCATCTGTTTTTCCCGCACCGGCAGTTTCGGAAATACCACCGCTTCAGTTTCCTACACATTTGAATACGACGGCTTACTCTGGTGCGATCTCACCTTAAATATTCCGGACGGTTCAGCGCTGACCGCCCTGTCGCTTGAAACTGTGGTGGAAAAAGAATCGGCGCAGTTGATGCATTACACCGGCGCGCCGCAGACCTACACGTCGCAAAATATTCCCGGAAATTCATACAGCAAAATGATTCCGGCGGACGCCGGAACTCATCATCTTTCCGGATTGAAAACCATGATGTGGATCGGAAACAACCATCACGGTTTTTTATGGTGTACGGAATCCGATCAATACTGGTGGCCGAAAGACCAGGGTAACTGTCTGTCTGTTATCCGTGACGCAGACGAAACAGTTTTATTTAAAATTGATATGGTTTCCGGCGCACTGCCGGCCAATGCACCGTCTACCATAACATACAGTTTCGGTTTAATGGCTACACCGGTAAAACCGCTGCCGGACGGATGGCGCGCATGGACGCATACCGACCAGGCCATCGGACGGAAAGGTGACCTGCGCGGCATTAATGTTTTTTATTGGCCCAGTGAATACCGCTTCATGATGCTGGATCAGGACCCTTCCCGTTATCTTAACATTGAATCAACCCGGACACGGATCTCTTCCGACCTCACAAACCCGGAACGCCGGTATATCCTTCCTTACTGGACCCGCACCAACATCCACGACGAATATGAAGAAGCGATCGGCGGTGGAAATACAAATGTTGTAACCAAAGTATTAACCGAAGCACCGCTGATAACCCGCGAATGGGCGACCTTTCCGCAAGCGAGCGGCACCATCAGAATGTCCGCTGCAACCGAATGGAGTGATTATCTGGCCTGGAGTCTCGAAGAATTCGTTAATGTGATGGGTCATGCTGACGGCACGTATATAGACGAAGTTCAACCGATTCCAAATACCCGGGCAGAATCCGGCGGCGGATATGATGCATTGGACGGAACCCGCCGTCCGACATTCGAAATTTTCGGCTCGCGCAATCTTTTCAAACGTATGACATATAACACCTGGCAGCGGAATCACGAGCGTCCCAGAGCAACCGCTCACTGTTCAGCGACACAAAGTGCACATTCGCTCAGTGCATTCGATCTCTGGCTCATCGGCGAACAGTATAACAGCGGTTATTTCTGGCAGAATCCCGAACTTAAACCGCCCGCCGGCGATCCGGTTGAAGAAATTTATTATTACAATTATGCACTGCCGATGGACCGGGTTCGCGCCGAATGTTTTCCTGATCAATGGGGCACTGTCATCGTCTGGCTTCCTCAGCTTAAAAATCAGCCGAACATTATAACCAATGTCGCCTCCACCAGAGACATGCTCTCACGGGTTCTCCAGGCGGACGTGGTGATCTGGCCGCTGTGGTGCAACTCCGCGGAAATTCACAAAACATGGACATGGAGAAAGGCATTTGATATCGGCAATACTGACATCAGCTTTCATCCGTATTGGGAGCAAACATTGATAACAATGTCGGGATCAGATACCGGTGCCGGCACAAACCTCATTGCCGGCTATTATCAAAAACCGGACGGCGACTTGCTCGCTATCATTTCAAATCTTAACCGAACGTCACAAACTGTCCGCGTAACTTTCAACAATTATCCAATAGCAAATGTAATTGACGCCGAAACAAAAACAGAAATCCCCATTGATGCTGACAACATGGTGATTTTGAATATTCTCAGAAATGACTTCAGCGTGTTACAAATCACCGCAGATAAGTCTGCCGCTCCGGTTTCATCATTTCTATTTTATATCAATTCACACCCTGCTGAATAATTCGCGGAAATTTAATTAGAGCAAATTAGGAAGAGTTATAGCCGCGAAAAACACGAAAATGCACAGATTTTTAAGTTTCTTGTGTTCTTTCGCGGTTACATTAGAAATTTCGATGCTCCAAACACTCTGAAAAACAGAAATCGTTGATACAACGGAACTGAATGGCCTGCCATGAGGTTGCGAGTGCGGCGACCGCATCGAATAGCAACCCCTACGGAAATCGAGCCCGTATTGTCAGAATGAAAACCTGGAGTCCCAACCACTGAACGAAGGGATCGTTCAAAAAAGGAGTGCGCAAGACCGCAAACCGGCGCGGCAATAAAAATTATAAAGTTTTTTATTTTAAGTTTTCGGAACAGCCGACGGGAAACTGTGAGCAGAGCAAAACAAACGTCGTAAACCCTAATCATAATGTCTTTCTGAACTCTAACGTTCGCAGTGTAACGCCGGAAAAAATTTTGCGCGCTCTTTCTTTACTTTCGTGCACCGGTTCAGGCAATCTCTCTGCCAGTTCCCGGGGTGCCCGCCTGCCTGACGGCAGGAAGTACGAATCCCGAAACCTGAAATTCGAATAATTGAAGTTTTGATGATTTGAATTTTGGATTTGTTTCGAGTTCCGTGCTTCGAATTTTAAATGTATTCGTGGTGCTGAGATAATACCCGCAGAACCTGATCCGGTTAGTACCGGCGAAAGGGAGCGACGCACCTTGCAGAACTCCCTTTTGTAAACGAGGGAGTTTTTTATGTTCATAACAGTAAACGGCGAAAGCCACGAACATTCCGGCAACGGCAGCATCACCGCCCTGCTCGGTGAACTCGGCGCCACGCCGGAACATTCCGCCGTCACCGTCAACGGCGAACTCATTTATTCTAAAAACTGGCCGGCCTGCAGGCTTTCCACCGGCGATAAAATTGAAGTGTTAACTTTTGTGGGAGGAGGATGAAAAAATCCGAAGTACGAATTACCCAAATCCGAAACAAATTCTAAAAATAAAATTAAAAATGAAAAACTTAAAACTAGGAAATGTTGAATTTAAATCTCGATTAATTCTCGGCACCGGAAAATTTTCGGACACGGAAACGATGCTGCGCGCCATTGAAGCGTCCGGTACGGAACTGGTTACCGTTGCGTTGCGGCGCTTTAATCGCGAAAAACCGGCGGATGATCTTTGCGCGCCGCTCGCAAAATTAACAAACGTTAAACTCATGCCGAACACCTCCGGCGCGATGAATGCGAAAGAAGCGATACGCGCCGCACAAATCGGGCGTGAATTGAGCGGCAGCCCGTTTGTTAAAGTTGAAATTCATCCGAATCCGCATCACCTGCTGCCCGATCCGGTGGAAACTTATTTCGCCGCCAAAGAACTCGCCGCCGACGGTTTTATTGTGCTGCCGTATATTCCTGCCGATCCGGTACTCGCCAAAAAACTGGAAGATGCCGGCTGTGCCGCCGTTATGCCGCTCGGCGCAACCATCGGCAGCGGCGACGGAATTTCCACCGCGGCCATGATTAAGCTCATCATACGCGACAGCACTATTCCGGTCATTGTCGACGCCGGACTGCGCGCGCCGTCGGAAGCCGCGTGCGCGATGGAAATGGGCTGCGCCGCGGTACTTGTTAATTCCGCCATCGCTGCCGCCGCCAATCCGGTGGAGATGGCAAAAGCATTTGCGCTCGGCGTGGAAACCGGCTTTGCCGCGCGCGCTGCAGGACTTATGCCGAAAAACACTGGCGCCGCCATTGCAACCAGTCCACTCACCTCGTTCCTCGGATAAAGAGTTGAAAGTCGAAGGTCCAATGAACACCTCAAGCGTCAATCCTCAATCGTCAATCGAAAATGCGTTAGCAACGGATTCGCCGGACGAGGAAACACTGGCGGCATTGCTTTCGCCGGCGGCGGCGGATTTCCTTGAGCCGATGGCTGCGCGCGCGCAGGCGTTAACGCGCCGGCATTTCGGACGCACGATTCAACTTTATATTCCTCTCTATCTTTCCAGCTACTGCTCCGGCGGCTGCGCCTATTGCGGTTTTGCCGCCGACCGGCGAACAGAACGTCATGCGCTTTCACTCAGCGCCGTTGAACGCGAACTGAAAGCGATTAAAGCAATGGGCTTTGAAGAAATTCTACTGCTGACCGGCGAACGCGGACCGCACGCCGATCTGGATTATCTGTGTGACTGCGTGAAGCTCGCCGCAGCCTGTTTCCACACCGTCGCAATAGAGGTTTTTCCGATGACAGAAGAGGAATACCGGCGGCTGGCAAATGCCGGCGCAGTGAGTCTGACACTTTATCAGGAAACGTATCAGCCGGAAACATACGATCAAATGCACCGCTGGGGTCCGAAAAAAAATTATCTCAACCGGCTGGAAGCGCCGGCGCGCGCGCTGTCTGCCGGTTTTCGTTTTGTCGGACTCGGGGCGCTGCTCGGGCTTTCTGATCCGCGCTACGACATGCTCGCGCTCTACCGGCACGCGCGGCAGCTGCAAAAAACATTTTGGAAATCCGGTATCAGTATCTCATTCCCTCGTATCCGCCACGAGGCCGGCGGATTCAACGCGCCGTTTCCGGTGGATGAACGACTGCTGGCGCAGATTATTTTTGCCTTCCGCATCGTGATGCCGGATGTGCCGCTGGTGCTTTCAACGCGCGAAGGACCGAAGTTCCGCGACGGCATCGCCGGAATCGGTATTAATAAAATGAGCATCGCAAGCAAAACCACCGTCGGCGGTTACAGCGGCGCCGGTTCAGATGAAGGTCAGTTTGATGTCAGCGATGATCGCGCGCTCGAACCGTTCTGTGCCATGCTCCGCAGCAAGCAGCTTGAGCCGGTGTTTAAAAACTGGGATGAGGTATATCGATGAAAATGAAAGATGGTTTTGGGCTTTATCTGGTGATGACCGATCCGGTCGCCGGTTATGAAGCGTGCGCCGCAGCGGCAGTAAAATGCGGCGTCAAATTTGTGCAGCTCCGCATGAAAAATGAACTGCCGGAAAACATCATTTCCACTGCTAAAAAAATCCGGCAGATCACGCACGGCACCGCCACGCGGTTTATTGTAAACGACGATGTTGATATTGCGATCGCCGTTGATGCCGACGGCGTTCATCTTGGGCAGGACGATATGCCGCTCGACGAAGCGCGCCGGAAATGGAATGCGCCGGAAAAAATTTTCGGACTCTCAACCCACAGTGAGGCACAGGCAGCGGCGGCCGTTGCGCTCACGCCGGATTATATCGGCGTCGGCCCCGTTTTCCCGACGCCGACCAAAGCGATTCCCGACCCGGCGCTCGGCGTTGAGCTTACCGGTAAAATTATCTGCAGCTCACCGCTGCCCTGCGTGGCGATCGGCGGACTCGACGAAACCAATCTGTCCGCCGTGCTGCGCGCCGGTGCAAAAAATTTCTGTGCCGTGCGCGCCATCATGAAAAGTCAAACGCCGGAAAATGAAATCAGAAAATTTCTCCGGCTTTTAGAGCAGTATAAATCTTAGGCCTGATTTTGTTGCGCAATATCCTGAATCACCAGTCCGGCAAGATAAAAACCGAATGTGCCGGTAATGTGAACCGTTGACCCGTTGGTCTGAGCCTCCAGTTCACTCCGTACATCGCCGGCGGCGGAAAAATCCTCCCCCGGTGCGTCCGCCGTTTCGCGCGAATAAACGCAAAGGCAGTCGCCATGCGCACCGGCGCGACGGAGTTTTTTACGCACAAACCGGGCAAGCCGGCAACCATGCGTCTTCCAGATCGAATCAATACGAATCTGCGTTGCATCCAGTTTGCATGCCGCACCCATCGCCGAAAAAAGCGTCGTACCGGATTGCATCGCGGTGGAAATTAAATCCACTTTACACGACAGCGAATCAATCGCATCGATTACATAATCAAAATCCGTCAGATGAAAACCGGTGCGCGTTTCCTGATTATAAATTTTCTGCAGCGCCGTAATTTCCGCCGCCGGGTTAATTTCCAGCAACCGCGTTTTTAATGCATCGACTTTCGACTGGCCGATCGTCAGCGTTGTCGCCGGCAATTGCCGGTTGATATTCGTTTCGGCAACCACATCATTATCAACCATCGTTAAATGTCCGACACCGGAACGGATCAGCGCTTCGGCACACCAGCTGCCGACGCCGCCGACGCCAAAAATGATGACGTGCGTTTTCTGCAACTGCTCCAGCGCCGGTTTTCCAATCAGCATTTCTGTTCGCAAAAATTTGTTTAAATTTTTGAAATCCGGAATTCGAACTTCAGATTTCATCCCCGCGCGCAGCGCGGTGGATGAGATATCTTCACGGAAAATTTCCGGCGGAATAAATGTAAACAGCGTCTCAAATCCCGGCGGCAGTTCTGCATCGTCCAGCATTTGAAATTTTCCGCTGCACAGCCTGCCAGCGATTAAAAAACGGGCAGAATTTTTTTTATAAAGCTCCCACTCTTCCGGTGCAGCGTAAGCAATCAGCCGAACAACGGTGTCGTAACCGAGCACAAATGTCGTCGCCGGAAAAAGCGTAGCTTTTTGACTGAAACGCGGTGCAGAGGTAAGCACCACCGGAATATCACGAAAATTCGCCGCGCGCTGCAAACATTCGTCCTGCTCAATGCCGGGTTTATCGGCGTTTATGCACGACAGTTCAAAGATGCCGGTGAGGCCGGTGAGTTTCCCGGCGGCGCGCAGCAGGTTAAAATGTCCCTGATGCGGCGGATTAAATGAACCGGCGAGCATCAGCCCGCGTTCAACGCCAACAGCCTGTGCAATTAAAATCAGCAGCCAGGCGCTCAGAATTTTTTCCTGCCTGGCGCGCGGCGCCGGAGAAAAATAGAGCGCAAACAATTTTTCTGCGGCGCCTGTTTTTATACAGATGAACGCGCGGTCGTCTCCGCGCCGGTTGCGATCTGTTTGCAGCGCCGCCGTAACCGCAATACCGATAGTGGCGCCGGCGTTTTTTTGTAACGCCGCTGCCGCCATTTTTTTTACAGTATCCGGCGAAACAGCATGTTCAGTTTTTCCACCGGTAAAGCTTTCAAGCGCTTCCGGTGAATATGGAATCTGCGCATTGCAAATGAAACGCGATGCGCCGGGAGTTTGCAACAGGGCATGCAGCGCGCCCGAACCGCCGCCGGCGAGAACAATCGCCGCGCAATAACCGGAGTTTAAAATCGGAATGATGGACTGATGGAATGGCGGAAGATTGAAATCATTGCCCGTTATCCCATCATCTCTTTGTTCCACTATTCCATTTTTCATTATTCCACAATTCTGACTTCGATAATTTCGATGAAATCTTTCGGCACATCGCTATGCGGACCCAGCTGTCCGGTCGGCACAACTTTGATAGCATCGACAACATCCATGCCGTCAATCACACGGCCGAAAACAGTGTAGCCCCAGCCCTGCATCGTCGGCGCGGTGAAATCAAGAAATCCGTTATCCTTAACGTTAATAAAAAACTGTGCAGTGGCGCTGTGCGAATCGGATGTGCGCGCCATCGCAATGGTGCCGCAACTGTTTTTCAATCCGTTGTTGGCTTCGTTATCCACCGGTTTCAGCGTGTCTTTCTGTTTAAATTCGCGGGTAAATCCACCGCCCTGAATCATGAAGTCGTTGATGACACGGTGGAAGATTGTGCCGTTATAATGTCCGCTTTCCACATATTTCAAAAAGTTTTCCACCGTCTGCGGTGCTTTTTTATCGTCGAGTTCAATCTTAATATCGCCTTTGGTAGTCTTCATCAGAACCGTCGTCATTTTCTTCGTCTCCTCTGTTTTTTTCTGAACAACATCATTTTCCTGCGCGTTGCAACCGGATGCCGAGATCAGCATAAGTGCCGCCAGCAGCGCGCCGGCCGGTTTTACAGTTTTGTATTTCATGCGCAAAAACCTATTGGTGTTTTGTGCCGTTGTCTATAAAGTTCCTCGTTTAATTTATAAGGAATAAAAATGAGTCAAAACGCTTCCGCCATCCTGCTGATTTCCTGCCTCGACCGGCAGGGTATCGTTTGTGCCGTTACTGAGTTTCTAAACCGGCACAGTGGAAATGTGATTAATCTGGAACAGCATACGGACAATGATGAGAACGTATTTTTCATGCGGGTGGAGTGGGACCTGAACGGTTTTGCTCTGCCGCGCGACCAGATCAGTGAAAAATTCCGGCTGATCGCCGACCGATTTGAAATGCGCTATGAATTGCACTTTTCCGACTATGTCCCGCGTATGGCGATTTTTGTATCAAAGCTGCCGCACTGCCTGCTCGATCTGCTCGCACGCTGCTATCCCGCCGAATGGAATATTTCTATTCCGCTGATCATCAGCAACCACGCTGATCTTGAACCGATTGCCGCGATGCACAATATTCCGTTTTATTGCCTGCCGGTGACAGAAAAGAACAGGACTGAACAGGAGGCAGAAGAGCAGAAACTGCTCCGGCAGTACGGTGTTGATTTTATCGTGCTCGCGCGTTACATGCAGATTCTCTCTGACGATTTCTGCCGGCAGTGGCCGGGCAGGATCATCAATATCCACCATTCATTCCTGCCGGCGTTTGTCGGCGCAAAACCGTACCACTCAGCACATCAGCGCGGTGTAAAAATTATCGGTGCAACCAGTCATTACGTCACCGGTGATCTCGATGAAGGCCCGATTATCGAACAGGAGGTCATGCGCGTTTCACACCGTGATTCCATCGGCTGTCTGATTCGCAAGGGTCGCGATCTCGAACCGCTTGTGCTGTCACGCGCCGTATGGGCGCACATTCAGAACAAAGTCCTTGTCTATAAAAACCGCACCATTGTTTTCAATTAATTATGTCACCGCGCAGTAAAATCCGTATAAAGACTGAAGCCGCCGCATCCCGGTTCTTGCTGAAGCTGATCCGGCTTTTGCCGCGCCGCGCAATTCTGGCTCTCGCCTGGACCGGCGGGAATATCGGGGTTTTGCTCGACCGCCGCGGGCGAAAAATCGGTCTGGCAAATCTGGATGTTGCATTCGGCGATTCAAAAACAACCCAAGAAAAAAAACAGATCCTCCGGCAGTCATTTGTCACCTTCGTGCGTACAACCCTGGATGTATTCTGGTTTGGGAACCGGCCGGGAAAACTTCGGCGGTATGTTGAACTCGACGACAGTATGCAGATTCTCTTCCAGGAAAAAAACCAGATCTGCATTACCGCGCATTTCGGCAACTGGGAAGTGGTCGGTCAGAGTATGGCAATGAAGGGCTTTCCGTTCAGCAGCATCGCCATGCCATTAAAAAATCCGGCGGTCGACCGTATTCTGGTTGAACAGCGCGAAATCACCGGACAGAAAATTATTCAGCGCGAAGGCGCATTGCGTAAACTGCTCGGAGTATTGCGCGCCGGCGGAAAAACCGCGTTTCTGGTTGACCAGAATACCGAAGTAAAAGACGGCGGAATCTGGGTGACCTACTTCGGACTGCCGGTGCTGAGTACGCCGGCGCCGGCGGCGCTCGCCGCAAAAACCGGCAGCGAACTTATCACCGGATTCTGCATTCCGCTGCCAAGAGGAAAATACCGTGTTTACGTTGCCGACGTCCGGCCGGCGCCGGAAAACAGCGACTCCGCAACTATTCAGAACATCACACAGAAAATTTTAACCGTCATCGAAAACGAAGTCCGTAAGGCACCGCACCACTGGCTGTGGGCCTATAAACGCTGGAAAACCGTCCTGCGCCCTGAAGATCTGCCGCATTATCCGTTTTATGCCGAATATGATCCGAAAGATTTATAATCAAACGTCACTGCACATTTGATGATCAGGCTGCGTGTGCCGGACATTTTACAGCCGCGTACCGGACGGAATGACGGTGTCCTTAGGAATGACGATGACTCCGTCATGAACGAAGTAGAGATCAGTCTGTTCACCGTCGGCTTTGCCGTCGGGTGAAATATAAACGCTGTCGCCGACACGCACATTTTTATCGATGATCGCATTCTTAATATAGCAATCCCGTCCGATGCCAAGGTTTAGATCATAGCCCTCTTCCGGTGCGCCGTTTTCAAAATAGTCGGCACCCATGATGACCGAATGTTCAATGACAGAACCTTCGCCGATCACAGCACGCAATCCAACGACGGAATGCAGCAGCCGGTGGCCGGAAACGATGCAACCTTCAGAAAGCAGACAGCGGTTGAGATCGCAGCAGTTGATTTTTGACGGCGGCAGATAGCGCATATGGGTGTAGATCGGCGCGGAGTCATCATAGAATGTAAATTCCGGCACAAGATCGGTCAGCGCCAGATTGGCTTCATGGAACATGCCGATGGTCCCGATGTCTTTCCAGTAGCCTTCAAAAATATGGCTGCAGACTTTACGCTGATGAATCGCCTGCGGAATGATATGTTTTCCAAAATCGGAATAGTCATTACCGCACAGGAGATCGGCCAGCAGTTTTGCATTGAAAACATAAATGCCCATGCTGGCCAGATAACGTTCTTCTTTATACATCGGCGCGCGCAGTTCATCGAGGCGCTGCGTGTCACCCGGTTTTTCGGCAAATTCAATAATCTGCCCTTTATCATCCACGTGCATGATACCGAGTGCGCCGGCTTCGGCGCGCGGCACAGGTTTAGTGCAGATTGTCACCTCGGCACCGCGTTCAATGTGTTCAGCAATCACTTCCGCAAAATCCATGCGGTACAGCTGATCGCCGGAAAGAATCACTACAATATCAGGCCGCATGTGCATAACGTGGCGGAGCGACTGCCGCACCGCATCTGCAGTGCCCTGAAACCAGACGCTTGATGTCGGCGTTTGTTCGGCAGCGAGTACGCGCACAAAACCACCGGACGAAAACTGGTCAAAATTATAGGTCGACTGAATGTGCCGGTGCAATGACACGCTGTTGAACTGTGTGAGCAGATAGATGGAGCGGATGCCGCTGTTAATGCAGTTGCTGATTGGAATATCGACGAGCCTGTATTTTCCGGCGATCGGCACTGCGGGTTTCGCGCGATCCAGCGTTAACGGTTGAAGACGAGTTCCGGCGCCGCCGCCGAGAATGATTCCGACTGTTTTAACAGCCATACTGTCCGCTCCTGGTTATGTTGTTCGGATTACAGCCTTTTCTGATCAATACTTTCCACTATAACATTATGAAAATTTCTTTTACAGAAAAAAATTCCGAAGTTAAGAGTTCGGGGTCAGTATTAAAATAAATTTTTCAAAAACCATGAACTCTCACCCCTGAACCTTGAACTCACCTCTTTATCATGTTTTGTGCCGCAATCCATCCTGTTGTCCATGCAGCCTGCAGATTAAATCCGCCGGTAAGCGCATCAATATCGAGAACCTCACCGGCCAAATATAATCCCGACTGCAAACGGCTTTCCATCGTTTTAAAATTAATCTCTTTCAGCCGGATTCCGCCGCACGTTACAAACTCCTCCCGGTGCGGATTTTTTCCGGCGATAGAAACCGGAAACCGGCAAAGCTGTTCGATCAGCCGCCGGAAATTTTTGGACGGGCACGTGCCCCATTCCTGTGTTTCAGCAATTCCGGCGCGTGCAGCAAGCAGCTTCCACAGCCGCGCCGGAATTCCAAACGGCGACCATGTTCCGATCTGTTTTTTAGGCGACGCCGCACGCGCTTCTTCCAGCATTTTAAACGCTGACTCCCCGCTTGCCGCCGGCAGCCAGTTCACCGTCATCTCAAAGCGGTAATGTTGCGCGGCAAAAATCCGCGCGCCGAACGACGAGAGCGTTAACACCGCCGGACCGCTTATACCGCTGTGTGTAATCAACAGCGCGCCGTCTGTTTTAAATCCGGCAGCACTCACTGCAACATGTTCGACCGTAATTCCTGCGAGTGCAGTCAGTTCGTCATCGTTCACTGTGAATGTAAACAGCGACGGCACGCACGGTTCAACCGTATGTTCAAGCCCTTCAATAAACGCGCCACCGCCGGTGGCAACTAAAAGTTTTTTGCAGTACAATGTTTTTCCGGTACGCAGCGTAACATTAAAACCGCCGGCGTTTTTTTCAACCGCCTGCACTTCACTCTCCGTTCGAACTTCAACCGCACCGCGTGCAACGGTTTGCATGAACACATCGATGATATCGTCCGACGAATCCGAACGAGGGAAAATACAGCCGTCATCTAAGGTAACCAGCGGCACACCGTGCGCTTCAAACCATTGTATGGTTTCCGCCGGACCGAACCGGTTGAATGGACCGATCAGCTCGCGCTCCCCGCGCGGATAGTTTTTTACAAATTCACGGATATCAAAACACCGATGCGTTAAATTACACCGTCCGCCGCCGGAAATCCGGACCTTCGCCAGCGGGACTCTACCTTTTTCAAGCACCAGTGTTTTTACGTCCGGCGCTTCTTCGGCAATCACCGCCGCCGCAAACATTCCCGCCGCGCCGCCGCCGATTATGATGACATCGTATTGCATAAATATTTTATGCTCCGTCTGATAAACGCTGCCGCCGGAGCGCATCAAGAATAATTCCGGCGGTTTTGGGTCCGATGCCGGACACAGCGCACAGTTCGTCGAATGTAGCGCGACGCAAACGTTCGAATGAACCGAAATGTTTGAGCAGCAGCTCTTTTTTTCTGGGACCGATCGTTTGTATTTCGTCGAGCGCCGATTCGCGAATGCGCTGCGCACGCAAACGCCGGTGGTAGGTAATCGCAAAGCGGTGAGCCTCATCGCGCAGGTTGGTCACAACACGCAGAGCTTCTGAATTACGCGGCAGAAAAACCGCCGGATGATCGTCGCGCACAATCTCTTCGTACTGCTTGGCGAGTCCGACGGATGGAATACGGACACCGATCTCTGACAGCACGGCGCGCGCGGCGCGCAGCTGGGTAATGCCGCCGTCAACGACGATCAAATCCGGCAGCGTACCCTGCTCAGCTTTTAAACGCCGGTAGCGCCGTCCGACGGCTTCAGCCATCATGCGCGGATCATCGCTGCCCGCAACGGTCTTGATACGAAAACGCCGGTAGCGCTGCGGCGCCGGAATTCCGTCGACCGCACACACCATACTGGCGACGGCGTAGGTGCCGGAAATATTGGAGATGTCAAAACATTCGATGATGCGCGGCGGCGCCGGCAGTCCGAGTTCGGCGGCGAGCTCTTTTATGCCTTTTTCTGCATCGGCGATGAGTGCACGTCCGGTTTTGCGCACGAGCGCGCGTTCTTTTACAGCGCGGTGCAGCAGCAGCATGAGGTCGCGCAGTGCGGCGGCAGTTTCAAAGTCATGTGTTCCGGCGGCAGCCTGCATCTGTTCGCGGATTTCACGGATGTATTCGGGTCGTTCGCCGCGCAGAAATGCGGCAGCGGTTTGCACGCGTTCCATATATTCTTCCGGCGTAACCTTATGAATGCACGGCGCAGAGCAATGGCGAATAATGTCGTTATGGCAATGTTTCCACGTTTCCTCATCCGGCCGTTCCGGCCGGCAGCGGCGCAGTCCGAAACGGATTTCGGCGAACTCCAGTGCGGCGCGTGCAGCAAGTCCGGAGGTGTACGGCCCGAAATAGATCGCGCCGTCGGGTCTGGCAAGCCGGCAGAATTCGAGTTTGGGAAACGGCTTGCTGAGGTCAAGCCGGAGCAGCGGAAAGTTTTTATCGTCCTTGGCGAGCGAGTTGTAGCGCGGCTTATATTCTTTAATTAAACGGCTCTCGGTGAGCACAGCTTCAGCATCGTTCTTCAGCACGATGAAATCAAAATCGGCGATAGAACGGATGAGCCCGCGCAGTTTCGGTTCGGCCTTGCGATAGGTACTTTCACGAAAATAATTCTGCACGCGCCGGCGCAGTGAAATGGCTTTGCCGATATAAATGATTTTTCCGGCGCGGCTGCGCATGAGATACACACCGGGCTCATCCGGCAGTTCTTTTATCTTTTTCCGAATAGTTTCGCTCCACTGCATAAAAAGAAGTCTGAAAGTCTGGAGATCAAAAGTCAAAGGTCGAAACGGGACTTTTACCGTATCAGACTTTTTGACTTTCGACTTTCATCTTTTTTCCGTCCCCCGTATAGTCTGCGCTCACTTTATCCGGAAGAAAAAACCGGTGCAACCTAAAGGAGTATACAGATATGTCCATGATTATTGATGTGATGGCCCGCGAGATTATTGATTCGCGCGGCAACCCGACTGTGGAAGTCGATGTGATTCTTGAATCCGGTGCAATGGGTCGCGCAGCGGTCCCGTCCGGCGCATCCACCGGCGAACACGAAGCGCTTGAACTGCGTGACGGCGATAAAAAACGCTATCTCGGTAAAGGCGTAAAAAAAGCGGTTGCCAATGTAAATGAAAAAATCGCGCCGGCAGTTATCGGCATGGATGCGCTGGATCAGGTGGGTATCGACCGTCTGATGATCAAACTCGACGGCACAAAAACAAAAAGCAAACTCGGCGCGAATGCAATTCTCGGAGTTTCGCTCGCGACAGCCCATGCTGCCGCTGATTATCTCGGTCTGCCGCTCTTCCGCTACATCGGCGGCGCGAATGCAAAAGTTCTGCCGGTCCCGATGATGAACATTATCAACGGCGGTTCGCACTCCGACGCACCGATTGCGTTCCAGGAGTTCATGATCCGTCCGGTCGGCGCAAAATCGTTCAGCGAAGGTCTGCGCTGCGGCGCCGAAGTATTCCACGCGCTGAAAGCGCTGCTGAAGAAAAAAGGATTGAGCACCGCGGTGGGTGATGAAGGCGGTTTCGCGCCAACCTTCACCGGCGGAACGGAAGAAGCGCTTAATAGCATCATGCAGGCGATTCAAGATGCCGGTTACATTCCGGGCAAAGATGTGATGATCGGCCTCGACTGCGCCGCTTCGGAATTTTTTGTAAACGGCAAATATGACTACACGAAGTTCGAAGGCAAAAAAGCTGCGAAACGGACATCTGCTCAGCAGGCCGACTACCTTGCCGCACTGATCAAAAAATATCCGATCGATTCCATCGAAGACGGCATGGGTGAAAATGACTGGAAAGGCTGGAAACTGCTCACCGAAAAAACCGGCGACAAATGCCAGCTCGTCGGCGACGACCTGTTT
Organism: Kiritimatiellales bacterium; assembly: GCA_041656295.1. Taxonomy (NCBI): domain Bacteria; kingdom Pseudomonadati; phylum Kiritimatiellota; class Kiritimatiellia; order Kiritimatiellales; species Kiritimatiellales bacterium. The sequence goes on from JBBADV010000021.1 coordinate 30,504, forward strand.
GTGACGAATGTTGAATACCTTGCAAAAGGAATTAAACAGGGTTGCGCAAACTCTATTCTGATCAAAGTGAACCAGATCGGTACACTGACTGAAACACTCGACGCGATTGAAATGGCACACAAAGCCGGTTATACTGCGGTTGTTTCTCACCGCTCCGGCGAAACGGAAGACACCACGATTGCCGATATTGCCGTTGCCACGAACGCCGGTCAGATTAAAACCGGATCGCTCAGCCGCTCTGATCGCATCGCGAAATACAACCAGCTCCTTCGCATCGAAGAAATGCTGGAAACCGACGCCCGTTACGGTGCGTAGGTTTTCACCGCATAAATGAAAGACGCTCCGGAGAAATCCGGAGCGTCTTTTGTTTTTGTCAAACGAAGGTTTGAACACCAGAGGTCCCCTGACGTTCAGACTTTACAACCCCAAGACTGTTTTTCTCTTCGACTTTCAACTTTCCGGTCTTTGACTTTCAGACCGTTTCCCCTTATCTTCCCTGATCGTGAGTCCTCAGAAATACTGGAATAAAATCTATCGCATCGCCGGCGGTGCAGTGGTACTGCTTACATTTGCCGGTGTCGGCTTTGCGTTCCTGCCTAAAGTGACACAGTTTTACAGATATCAGGAGACCAAAAGCGGACTTGAAGCCGATATCCGTACGAAAGAGGAAGCCATCAAAGAACTGCGCCGGATGCAGGAGAAATTTGGAACGGACAAATATTTTGTACAAAAGCTGGCGCATGAAATCGGCTACGCGCACGAAAGCGAAACTATTTTTCAATTTAATGATTCCCGCAGCAATAATATCTTGGAGAATATGAATGATTAAACCTGTCGTCTGGACAATCGCAGGCTCAGATTCCGGCGGAGGTGCCGGAATTCAGGCCGACATTAAAGTGATGAATCTGCTTGGTGTGCACGCCTGCTCCGTTATTACCGCACTTACCGCACAAAACACGATCGGCACCGGCAAACTCGAATGGGTTGCAGCGGAAATGCTGACTGCGCAACTCGAAGCACTGCAATCCGATCTGCCGCCGGTGGCCATAAAAATCGGTATGCTCGGAACTAAAACCGCAGTGGAGACCGTGACCGGATTTATGAAAAAAAACCCGGAGCCGTTCATCGTGTGCGATCCGGTGCTGATTTCATCCAGCGGTACATTCCTGCTTGAAGCCGACGCATGGAAAACCATCACCGAAAAACTCTTTCCGGCGGTTACCCTTATCACACCGAATATCCCGGAAACGGAACATCTGTTCGGTCTGAAAATTAAAACGCCGGCAGATATTGAAGCCGCGGCGCAAAAAGCCTTAGCCGCCGGTGCAAAAGAAATTCTAATTAAAGGCGGACATGGCAGGCATAATGTTGAGCTGTCGAGCGACTACTGGACCAACGGTGAAAAAGCAGCCTGGATGTCCAGTCCGCGCATTGAAACGCGCAGTTCGCACGGTACCGGCTGTTTTCTTTCATCGGCGATCGCCGCGCTGCGTGCCAAAGGCTATGCGCCGCTCGACAGCATTCTTTCTGCTAAAGCATTTTTAAACCAGGCACTGCGTCAAGCGCCGGAACTCGGCAACGGTTTCGGACCCCTTGCCTTCAATCCGTGGGCAAAGATCGAAGAGGATTTCCCGAGTATTCAGCATTCGCCGTGAAAAATGATATACAAATCGACTCCCGATAGAACCGTTCTTCCGCTGTTTCAAAATTCGAAATCTTGTGCGGATAGGTGTTAATCCATATTTCGATTTCGCGGAGCATTTTTCTGCGATACGCCCGGCTTTCTTCCTTTCGGAACAAACCGCCGGATGAATCGGTTCGTGTTCTCATTCCCGCCGCGTTTCCACGCACTGTACGGATGGGCGTAATACAGATGCGTCCGCTTCCCGCTTTTAAACGAACGTTCCATTCCGGCATAATCAAGTAGTTCACTTCCGTTGTCCGAGGCGATACTTTTAAATGGTCGATCCTGCAAAACCCGTTTTTCAGCAAAACACGATTTTCTGATCCGGACAGCTTGCGCTCGGTTTGTTTAATCATAAAGTCCACAAGGCCTGTTCGATTATCTCGCACAGGTACGCAAAGAACGGGCGCAATAAAACAGGAAAGCGGGAGGCTGCTTCCCGAAGTTCATTCCTGCAGCCGCTGAAGATGTCCGGCCTTTTCTGCGCGATCCCCGTGAGCTTCGTCTCTAGCGCACGGATTTTTTATGCATAAACAAAGGATTTTATTTGAAATTCAAGTGATAGACGCGCAGGGGCTCGAACCCTGGACCCGCTGATTAAGAGTCAGCTGCTCTACCAACTGAGCTACGCGTCCGGCTGATTGACCGAGAAAGCTACTTGGTACACTTCGCCAGTACAATAAAATTTTCATTTGGTGGGCGAGGCGGGACTCGAACCCGCATACCGCGAGGTGCCAGATCCTAAATCTGGTGCGTCTACCAATTCCGCCACTCGCCCGCGCAAGTCGCATAGAAAAGAGGAATCTGCTTTTTTACTCAAGGGTTTATTTGTTTGCAGCACCGATTTCTTTTATTGTTCTGAAAACGAAGGAGGCTGCGTGAGTATTAAACTGAAGTTTTTCGGCGCTGCGGGAAATGTGACGGGTTCGTGCTATCTGCTTGAAACGGACGGCTCACGGATTCTGATCGATTGCGGGATGTATCAGGAACGCGCTTTGCAGGGGCGTAACTGGGATAGGTTTCCGGTGCCGCCGGAAACAATTGACGCGGTATTGCTAACTCACGCGCACCTCGATCATTGCGGGCGTCTGCCGAAACTGGTGAAGGAAGGATTCTGCGGGAAAATTTTCTGTACACCGGCAACGGCGGACATCGCTGAAATTATTATGAAAGATGCCGCATTCATTCAGGCAGAGGATGTGAAGCACAAACAGGCGCGGCACCAGCGGCAGGGCAAAAAAAGCCCGCATCCGTATGAGCCGCTTTATACGCAGGCGGATGTTGATGATACTCTGTCTCTCTTTTCGCCGGTGGATTATAAAATTCACGTACCGGTTGCCAAAGGCATCATCGCACAGTTTCGTGAGGCAGGACACATTTTCGGTTCAGCCAATATTCGCGTAACGGTGGGATTACCGACCGGCAGATCATGTTCAGTGTTATTTTCCGGCGATGTCGGCCGCTGGAATCTGCCGATCATTAACGATCCCGATCAGTTTAATGAAGCGGATTATGTGCTGGTTGAATCAACATACGGAGATCGGCTGCACGGTGAAACAAAAGATATTCCGGAAAAACTTGCGGACATCATCAATGAAACCAATCGAGCTGGCGGCAATGTAGTGATTCCCAGTTTTGCCGTTGAACGTACGCAGGAGCTGATTTATCATCTGAATACGCTGTTGCGCGAAGATCGCATTCCGCACCTCTTCACATTCATTGACAGCCCGATGGCAATTAAAGTTACTGAGGTTTTTAAAAACTATCCTGAGCTGTACGACGAGGAGGCAAAAGCGCTGATGGCAAAAGGCATTGCACCGTACGATCTGCCGGGACTGATGATGTCAAGCACGGTCGATGAATCCAAAGCCATTAATCATATTAAAGGCACCGCAATTATTATTGCCGGTTCAGGTATGTGTACCGGCGGGCGCATTAAGCACCATTTAAAAAACAATATCAGCCGGTCTGAAAGCACCATTTTGTTCGTTGGATTTCAGGCAGTCGGAACACTCGGTCGTGTTATTCTTGACGGCACCGATCCGGTGCGGATCTTTGGAGAAGAACATCTGTTGCGCGCACGTATTGAACGGATTTCCGGTTTTTCGGCGCATGCTGATCAGCATGAATTATTACGCTGGCTCAGCGGACTCAAAACGGCACCCAGACGTGTGTTTGTTACGCACGGTGAACCGGAGTCGGCCAAAAATTTTGCGAACCTGCTGGAAGAAAAAAACAACTGGAATTGTGTTGTCCCTGCATATCTGCAAGAATTTATTTTGGATTAAATAAACAATAATATGAGTTGCACTGTTATTTGAATCATAAAATTGTAGTCGCGGGCGTTGACTGTCAGATCAGATCGTGACTAATACAACTGATGTAAATTTAATGTCGATGAATTATAGATTTTACTGCATTCCCTGACCTTTGAGGTTTAACTGTACGCCTTTTGACTATCTCTTTTCAACAGCAACCAAAGAAAAAACGGACCGCCGAGCAGGGATGTAATTAATCCGGCAGGCATTTCGATCGGTGCAAGCAGTGTGCGAGCCAGTCCGTCGCACACGACCATAAACATTCCGCCGAACAGGATCACTGCCGGAAAAAGCCTCCGGTGATCCGCACCGAAAATCTGCCGGCAGATGTGCGGCACCATTAATCCAACAAATGCCACCGGTCCGCAGAATGCCACCGCCGCACCGGTCATTAATGATGCGGCAAGAAACAGTAATTTTTTGGTGCGGTTCACATTCAATCCGCGTGCGCCGGCGAGTTCTTCGCCGGTGAGCAGCAGATTCATTTCGCGCGTCAGCAGTGCGGTAATGATCAATCCAGCGGCAGTGAAGATTGCGAGGTTGACCGGCGCGGAGTAACCAACAACAGAAAAGCCGCCCATCATCCAGCGGATCATCCGGAACGTTTCGCCGGGATCACTGAAATATTGCATCAGCAGAATCAGGCTGGAAAAAAACATATTCACCGCCACGCCGGAAAGCAGCAGCGTGGCGGTGGAAAATCCGGTTTTAGAACGCGCGAGTCCGTATACCAGCAGTACCGCGCCGGTGGCGCCGATAAATCCAGCAATGGATGTGCCGGAAATTCCGGCAAATGCCAGTGCCATGCCAAACCGCATCCAGATTGCGGCGCCGAGCGCCGCACCGCCGGAAACGCCCAGTGTAAAGGGTGTGGCAAGCGGATTGCGAAAGAGCGATTGAAAAATCATTCCACTGACTGCCAGCGCAATTCCGGCGAAGCAGGCTGTCAGTGTGCGCGGAATCCTTAAACGAATCAAAATTTCATGCCCCATTGCATTGGTGAAAATATTCGTACTGCCGAGCAGTGGGAAGGCCAGCAGCACCGCAATGCACAGAAAAATTAACATGGTGAATTTTATTTTCATTATTTTTTTCAACCGCGGATTACGCAGATAGAACGGATGTTTTGACCACGAATGAACGTGAATTTTCGCAAATGTTAAAAACTTTTTTATTTCCATTCATATTTTATTAGCATGTATTTGCGTTCATTCGCGGTTCACAAATTCATAATTGGCGGCCTCTGTTGCCGGAATTAAAACGTCTTTGCGGATAAAATCGGTTTCAAAGAGAGCTTTGAGTGCGGCCGGTGAAATCATATATTCCGGCACGTTTTCAGCGAATACGGTGCCGGATTTCATCGCGATAATCCGGTCGCTCCAGTGCGCGGCGCTGTTGAGATCATGGTTCACCGCAACGATGGTTACACCACGCTCGCAGTTAATCTGTTTCAGCAGCTGCATGATTTCCGCCTGATGTTTCCAGTCGAGAAAAGTGGCCGGTTCATCGAGCAGCATCACCGGCGTTTCCTGCGCGAGTGCGGCGGCGATATAAACCTTCTGCCGTTCACCGCCGGAAAGTGTGCGCAGTGTGCGGTCGCGGAACTGTGTGACGCCGGTCAGCTGCATCGCGCGTTCAACGGCGGCTTCATCTTCTTTGTCCGCCGGAGAGAGCGGCGATAAATAGGGGTAGCGCCCCATCATCACAAATTCAAAAACGGAGAGCGGGAACTCGATATCGTGTGTTTGCGGGACATAGCTGACCTGTTTAGCGAGCTCACGGCTGCTGGAGGATTTGCATTCTTGTCCGCTGATTGTTGCGGTGCCGGCATACGGATACATACCAAGCAGACAGCGCATCAGGGTGGTTTTTCCGGCGCCGTTCGGGCCGATGATTGAAACATATTCTCCGGCGGCAACTGTCAGTGAAACACCGCGCAGAATTTGCACGCCGTTTAACTCAAGTTTCAGAGAATCAATTTGAATTACATTCACGGATGGCCTCGGTCAGATCGCGAAGAAGCAGAACAAAACGCGGTCCCGGTGTCCACGCATATTCATTGGTCATTGTCACGGTGCGGGTTTTCCATTTGTGCAGCGAGGCGCTGCCCATATCCGAAAGAATATCAACAATCAGATCGGGATTCAGCACTTCGAGTCCGTCGGCGGAAATTTCGGGATAGCGCGCCGGCGATTGGATCGCGCCGGCATTGCGTCCGCCGGCGGCGCGAATGATGTCATCATAAAATGTATCTTTTCCGGCGACGTACATGCGCCCAAACGTTTCATCGCGTGCAACACAAACTAAAATTGCCGGCGCATTTTCAGTCGCCGGTTGTTTCAGCGCTTCATATTCATGTTTCAGTTCGCCGTATAATTTTTCTGCAGCAGCTGTGGCATGAACCGCGCGGCCGATCGCCGGAATTGAATCGAGGATCTCATCAATTTTTTCGTGCGTTACGCTCAGAAAAGGAATGCCCAGTTGTTTTAACGGTGCCGCAATTTCGCTTTGAAATGAAAGTCCAATGACAATGTCCGGACGGAGCGCAACGATCATTTCCCAATTAGGATCGTACAGTCCGCCGATTGCCGGTTTTTCTTTTATCTCAGGCGGATAAACCGAATAGCGGCTCACGCCGACTACCTGATTTTCAAGGCCGAGTCCGCACAGAACTTCGGCAACGCTCGGTGCCAGCGCAACGATACGCATGTCGCCGGATTTTTTTTCCGGCGCTTTTCCGCAGGCGGTGAGAAATAAAATTGAAAATAAAACAATAAAGGGTAGGGATGGCAGTCCCTTGCCGCCCGTTTTACCATCGGCGCTCAAGGGACTGAGCGCCCTACCAAAACGCGACGAAGACGTCGCGTCTACTTTAAAAACCCATTTCATCAAAACTTCATCGTTAAGCCGGCTTTATAGGTTCGTTCCGGCGCGGGATAATATCCACCGTATGAAACGAGATAATTGTATTCCGTTTCAAAAATATTATCGACGCCGGCAAAAACCGAACACTCAACATTGCGGACTTTAAACTTATAATCCAGCAACAGATCAAAGAGGGCGTAATCTGACTGTTTGTCGGCGCCTGAATTTGCATTATCGCCGAGCGCATACATTTTCCCGACATAACCCATGTGCGTGCTAAGCGTCAGTGCGTCCGTCAAAAAAAACGAAAGATTTACATCCAGTTTATTCTGCGGCACCCACGGAACTTTATTTCCGCTGTTATCGCCATTTGTAAATTTTGAATAAAGCCCGGTGTAAAATGCATCGATTGCAAAAAGGTCATGTGAATATCCTGCATATAATTCAATTCCGCGATGCGTGGTTTTATCCATATTTACATTTTGCGTTCCGCCCCAGCCGATTTCATCTTTCATGTCCGTTCTGAACACAGTTGCCTGCAGAACTAGGTTTTCAACCGGCAGGACTTCAACGCCGGCTTCATAATTGATACCGGTTTCCGGATCAAGATCCGGATTAAATGCATCTCCGCCCCAGCCGGAATAAATGGCCTGTTCATCCAGAAACGGATAACGGTAGGTGCGGCTGATTTTCCCGAACACTTTCACTTTATCGTTCGGCAGCCAGTCAAGGCCGGTTTCCAGTGCGTGTTCTGTGTGCCGGATGTCGTCATCATACTGTGAACCGCCTTTGAATTTTACATCGATCTTATTCTGCTCAAGCCGTGCACCGGCATTCAGTAAAAGTTTATCTGTCAGGAAAAACGTATCAGCGATATATCCGCCGGCAATCTGTTTCGTTGCTTTTGTATCCGAGTTGGGCAAATCGGTTTGTGTGTTCAGTTTTTCGAATGAAAAATCCATTCCGATCACCAGCCGGTTCTCTTTTGTTCCCAGCGGTGACAACAGTGTGAATTTTGGCGACAGCGTATAATTTAAAATCCGGTAGTCGTAATGTGTTCCCCACAAATCAGAATCAATATCTTTGTGTGTCCAGCCCCCGTCCAGATTGAATACGACTTCTTCACTGAGCAGTGCTGTCACGCCTGCAAACAGATTATAATATTCACTGCGTGCAGCGTCATCCTGCCGGTTCGCACTGCGCCGGTCATCATTTTCGCTTAGCGCACCCGGCATTTGGTACTGATCTTTAATTGCCGAAAGCTCGGCGTAGGCGGAAAAAATCTCATTGAACGTTCCGCTTAAACGCAGGCTAGCGGAATTAATATCATACCGCGAACGATCGCGGTAGCCGTCGCCGGACTGATGTCCAGCGGTGGCAACATAACCGATACCGTCCAGATCGCCGGACGTCACGGCATTTAGATCGTGCGCTTCATAACTGCCAACCGACAGACCGAGCGTGGTTTCCGGCGTTTTGGTGGCTTCTTTTGTGATAATATTAATTACACCGCCGACAGCATGGTCTCCGTAAAGCACCGAATTCGGACCGCGCACCACTTCAATTTTTTCAACTGCCTGCAACGGAATCTGCGCCCAGTTAATCGACGCCATATCCGGACGGTTTAATTTGCGGCCATTTAATAATACAAGTACGCGCCCGTGTGGATTATCACCTCCGAATCCCCGAATATCCACTGACGCCTGTGATGGATCATCAGTAAAATTTTTAAAAAACAAACCAGCTTTTTTCGACAGAATTTCCGTCATCGACGAATAATGTCCGGCGGCAATGTCTGCGGAAGAAATCACCGTCGGATTGCCGGAAATTGTACGAATATCATCGGCGCGGCGCGTGGCAGTAACCACAATGCGCGTGGCTTCTGCGGTTGTGCTGGTGGTGGAGACTTCTTCGGCGAATACACTCAAAGAAATCAAACCGGCGGCGGCAAACATCCCAATCTTCATTTAAGCCTTTCCCATCCCTCAAGCGGAGACATTCAAGTTGCGGCAGAAGGACGGTATTCCGGCTTTTACGGTTGCGCGACAGCGGCTGAGTTTTCACAGCACTTTCCCTGCGTCTTCTGCATCCGGGCGTGGAACATACGGTGTTTAGATTGAGCGATCAACATTAATGTAGTAACAAACACACTATCGAATTGACTCATAAAAAAAGACACCGAAGCACGGGCCGCAGAGGGGGGCGGATTGTTTCGTTGACTCATAAGGATGACACCCTGTTGCTGGAGGGATGGAAACGATGAGTCTGGAGTCAA
>JBBADV010000022.1 GCA_041656295.1 Kiritimatiellales bacterium
ATCCGGTGCCGGCGGGCATGGTTCCGAATGACGATCTGGATTTGCAGGTGCTTTGGGCATGCCTGCTGGATCAGCAGAAATCGCCGGAAGTGAGCCGGACGCTGTTTGCCGGCGCGTGGCGGAATAACATTAATTTTCCGTGGGACGAATACGGCGTGTGCATCCGCAATCTGCGCGAAGGCATTGAACCTCCGCTGAGCGGATCGTTCGACAACTGGTTTATCAACGGCATGGGCGCCGCCATCCGCAGTGAAATCTGGGCGTGTCTCGCGCCGGGAAATCCGGCGCTCGCCGCCGCGTATGCTTATGAAGACGCATGTCTTGATCATGCGGAGCAGGGACTCTGGGCGGAAGTCTGGCTCGCCGCCATGCAAAGCGCGGCGTTTATTGAAACTGATATTCAGAAAATTATCGATATTGGATTTCAGCAGATTCCAGCGGACGCTGAAATCCGCGCGGCGATTGAAGATACCAAACGCTGGTGGGATGAATCCGGCGACTGGAAAAAAGTCCGGTTGCAGATTTTAGAAAAATACGGACACGAGAACTTCACTAACGTTACCGAAAACATGGCGTTCATTCTGCTGGCGCTGCTCGCCGGCAACGGCGATTTTTCGCGTTCTATCTGCACCGCCAACAACTGCGGTAAAGATACAGATTGCACCGCCGCTACCGTCGGCGCACTGCTCGGAATTTTAAATCCGGACAGTATTGAAAAACGCTGGCTGAAACCGATCGGACGCACTCTGATCCTCAGTCCGGAAATCACCGGAATCACCCCGCCGGAATCGCTCGATGCATTCACCGATCTGGTTCTTACTCTTCGCGAACGTCTCTCCGGAAAACTGCCTCCGGAAATTCCGGCACCGGAATTTCCGGAGAAAGAAATTCATGCGCGCATTGGATTCAAAGAAGTTCCGTGGTTCGGGCAGGGCTGGTCGCTCAGCAGACCGCTGGAACTCGAACTGCCGGAAATGGTGCCGGTCACATTTCCCGGTACGGTTGCAAAATATAAGTCGACTGACTTTACCGCCGGAATGCTGTTTGTGGAATACAGGTTTGAATTAAAACAACAGACCGCTGCGCGCGTTTTTTTTAATACCAACGAAAACTGCCGCATCTTTTTAAACGGCGAATATATTTTTGGACGCGAATGCGGACGCATGGCGCCGTCGGCACACCGCATTCCGCTTCATCAGTCAATCGATGTTTCACTGCCCGCCGGAACTCATACGCTGGTGGCGGTTATTGCCAGGCCGGCGGAGGATAAAGAAATTGAGTGGGTCGTCGGCGCTGCCGACCGCAACGATAATAACCAATGGGTACCTAAGCTGTTTTAAAAAGAAAAACTATGAATTATCAAAATTTACTGTTTACCGGGACAATTCTGTTTTCTGTCGGAGTTCAAAGTGCGGCGCTTCCGCCGAAACCGAAGCCGAATATTTTGTTTATTGTGGTAGACGATCTCGGTTGGCGGGATGCGGATGTGATGAATGAAATCGACTGCCCGTACCGCACTCCGAATTTGAAAAAGCTGGCAGCGCAGGGGATGGTGTTTACCGATGCATATTCAGCAGCTCCGGTTTGCTCACCGACGCGCGCAAGCCTGCTGACCGGAAAATCCCCGGCAGCGTTACGTTTAACGATGCATATCCCCGGCAATGTTGAATATGCGGCGGGTCTTGTTCCGGAAACTGCTGCCGTGCTTCCTCCGGAATCGAGTTTTGTTTTGCCGCTGGAGGAGATAACGTTTGCTGAATTGTTAAAAGCGGACGGTTATTCAACCGCTTTTTTCGGCAAGTGGCATCTGGCAGGCAGCAATATCATGCGCCATCCGGAACTGCGCGGAGTGATTGCACCGGAATTTCATCCGGAACACCAGGGATTCGACATCAATATCGGCGGGTGTGCCTATGGTCTGCCGCCGTCTTACGTTGCGCCGTATAAAAATGCAACACTGCCGGACGGACCGGACGGGGAATATTTAACAGACCGGCTGACGGACGAAGTAATCCGGTTTATTTCCCGAAAACAGCAGAACCCGTTTATCGTCTATTTGAATTATTATGCAGTGCATCTACCGTTCCAGCCCAAGCCGGAGTTGATCGATTCTTCATACGGCGATAAAGCGGACTATGCGGCGATGATTGCCGGTGTTGACCAAAATATTGGACGGTTAATGGCAGCGCTGGATGAGTTGAGTTTGACAGAAAATACGATAGTGATTTTTACGTCGGATAATGGCGGCCTTGAAGGAAACAGTCCTTTACGAGGAAATAAAGGTGATTTATGGGAAGGCGGCATCCGTGTACCGCAAATTATCCGCTGGCCGGGTGTTATACGGGCGGATTCGATTTGCCGTGAGCCGGTGATTTCATACGATTTTCTTCCAACGCTGCTTGGAATAACCGCATCAAAACAAAAAATTCCCGCCGGCGTAGAAGGTGAAAATCTTTTGCCAATATTGAGAGAACAGACAGGGTTTGTGCGCCGGAATCCGCTGGCGTGGCATTTTCCGCATTTCCGCCATGCAGACGGCCCGATGGGTGCAATACTGCGTGACAGAAACTATAAGCTGATCTATTCGTATGAAACCGGTGCGACGCAGCTTTACAATCTGGCCGACGACCTTTCAGAGCGAAACGATCTTTCCGGCGAACTGCCGGAAAAAACAGAACAGTTGAAAACAAAACTGTTCCACTGGCTGCAACGTGTAAACGCGGCAATGCCGGAAAGAAAACCGGAGGATGTAAAATGAATCGAAAGACATTGCTGTTTTCAGCCGCAGCTTTACCGGCACTGCTTTCTGCACAAAAAATGCCGGTAAATATTGTCTTAATGGTATCTGACGATCATGGGCGTGAAGCCCTCGGCTGTTACGGAAATCCGGTAATTAAAACGCCTCACCTTGATGCACTGGCTGCCGCCGGCACACGTTTTACGCAGGCGTTCTGTACCAGCGCATCGAGCGCTGCCAGCCGCTCCGCAATTCTTACCGGCTTGCATAATCATGCAAACGGAACATATGGGCATGTTCACTCCTTTCATCATTTTTCGTGTTTTGGTGAAACAAAAACGCTGCCGGCAATGTTACAGGAAGCGGGCTATCGCACCGGACGTACCGGTAAAATGCACTATGCGCCGGTAGATTTATTCCCATTCGATGAGCTGAATCCCGATGAAGGCGAATACGGGCGCGATGATCTCCGGATGTCCGAAGCATGCCGCGAGTTTATTTCACGCCCCGATCCATTTTTTCTTTACTGGTGCTCGTGGAATCCGCATCGCGGAGGCGGCTCGCTGGAATCGCATCCGCTGCAGCCGAATCGTTTTGGTAATCCGGATGCATCGTTTCCCGGCGATACAGAACAATTGTATCTGGATGAAGAGATACTTGTTCCTGCGTTTTTGAGCAATACGCCGGAAACCCGGGCGGAGCTCGCGCAGTATTATCAGTCGATTTCACGCCTCGACCGTGGTGTCGGACGGCTGATGCAGGTTCTGAAAGAAGCAGGTAAATATGATAACACGCTGATCATTTATATTTCTGATAACGGCTCTGCTTTTCCTGGCTCAAAAACAACCCTGTATGAACCGGGGATGAAGCTGCCGTGTATTGTGAAAGCGCCGCATCAACAGGAGTTGGGAACCACAGCCGATATGCTAATCACATGGACAGACATTACGCCGTTCATTCTTGATTTTGCCGGTGTGGACGTTGGCGAACAGAAATTTCATGGACAGTCTTTCCGGTACATTTTTGAAACAGACTCACCGGAAATCCAGCGCGATGAAATTTATGCTTCGCACACATTTCATGAGCTTACGAATTATTATCCGATGCGGGTAATCCGTTCTCATAAATATAAATTTATTTATAATATCGCCTGGGAATTAACGTATCCTTCAAGTGTCGATCTCTGGCAGTCGATTACATGGCAATCGGCAATACGCGACAGAAAAACACATTTGGGTGCGCGTACCATTGAGGCTTATCTGCATCGTCCCGAATTTGAACTTTACGATCTGGAAAACGATCCGGATGAAATCAACAATCTTGCCGGTCTGCCGGAATGTGCCGAACTGCTGAACTCCTTTATTGAGAAGATAAAAATCTTCCAGCAGGAAACATCTGATCCCTGGGCACACAAATGGATTTATGAATAAGGTCTGTTTGTTATAAGGAGCCTGGTATCGTAAATTTGTAATCTAGATGTTTAGTTTCCCAGTGTACTGGAGTGATGTATAACCAGCTCCGGAGGGATGAATTACGGGACAGATAGTACACGGGTGCGCCCGTACGACTGAGGCGGTGCGTCAAACAATACAACATCGTCAAGAGAGCCTGAATGTTCTGGCGCGCCGGCACGGTATTAACCCGAAAACCGTAGTGAAACGGCGACAGCGCACAACCGTACAGGATGCCCCGATGGGACCCAGACAAACCCCGGTCAACGGTGCTGAGCAAGGAGGAAGAAGCCGCCTGTGTCGCTTTTCGGCAGCATACACTGCTTCCGCTCGACGATTGTCTTTACAGCCTGCAGACCGCCATACCTCATTTAACACGCTCCTCTCTGCATCGTTGCTGCCAACGTCATGGGATTAGCCGGCTGCCGGATACCAGGGATCCGCAGAACAAACGAAGATTTAAAACCTGTCCAATCGGTTTTTTCCATATCGACATCGCTGAGGTCCGCACGGAAGAAGGCAGATTATATATGTTCGCTGCCATTGACCGTACGTCAACGTTTACTTTTGTTCAGCTTCACGAAAAGGCAACCCGGCGAATTGCCGCCGACTTTCTTCAAGAGCTCATCCGGGCCGTTCCTTATACTATTAAAAAAATATGCCGAGACAGCGAGCGTGAAATTTTATCCGAAAAAGAAAAACAGGAACAATTAGAGCAAGCTCGTATTGCCGCGGAGAAAGCAAAAGAACAAGCCCGTCTGGTGGAGGAAGAATCAAAGGAACAGGCTCGTATTGAAAATGAACGACGAGCAGAATTGAGAAAACGAACAAAAATTTCTGATACGTCCAAATGTTCAAGAGAAGATTTAATGGAAGAGTATTCTTTGACTGAGGATGAATATGAAAAGTGGCATGATACGGCGGTCGTACAGTGGTTTCAGAAGATGGCAGGTAATGATTCTCCTAATCCGGATGACATGCCAATTTCCATTCCGATGGAGAAACCGTTATTCTGCAAGGGAGAATGGAAATACAAAACTTTGTCATTACGGATAAGGCTGCATATGCCGTATATACCGGAGCTAGTTGCGAACGAGTAAATTATGAAGGATTGGCGGTTTATCATCAACGGGGAAGAGGCGGCTCTTTCTCTGATATAGCTAGCGGTGTACAGGCTTGATTATACGAAATATTAGATGAAAAAGCAGCTAAATGATTGGCTCAATTACCAGCATCCAGAAGTGGAAAAATTGATTTTTCCGGGCAAGTAACTGAATCTGATGCTCTTGGGAAAATCGTTAAATCAGATTTAGTGCTTCAATGGGGAGATTCTGCAGAGGTCATAAAAAAATTATGCGGAATTTATCTTCAAATGCCATTTGGTGTTACAGATTATTTAGTTGGTTCAAAAGGAAATTTCGAAGAACGTGAAATCAAAATTTGTGTTGATATTGATGTCGGATTGTTTGAAGTAATAATTCTTTTCCCGTCACAGCAGATCGGAGGTTCTGTTTCTCTGGAAGATATAAAATCAAAATATACAGATAAATACGGGGAACCGGAAAAGCTGTTTGATGCAGCTAAAAAAACTGTTATTGGCTATCGGTGGGTGGGTACTGATGAGATTGTTACAGCAGGATATAAAGGGCAAACCGATGCTAATGGAGTCAATCTTGGAGCATTTCCAATTGTATTTTTGAAAAATCCTGAAATGGATAAAAAGCGGGAAGAGGCTGTTCAGCGACGGGCTGCAGAAGATGAACGGACACGGAAAGCTGAATCGTCTAAAGCTCTGGATTTCTAAACATGAAGTTTTTTCTGTTAGCTTTTATTACAGCAGTCGTGTGCTTTGCGGCTGCAGTTCATGCTGAAAAGCGAAAGATTCAGATGTATTACTGTGAATATTGCGGTGCCGCGCGATCAAGTGTCGCGACTCTGACTGCCAGCCTTTGTTCGATGCATCCTAATGGGTCGGGCAAAGGCCGGCACAAACTGTACGAAGGCAGTGAAAAAGAAAAGTACGCTTGCAAACACTGCGGAGCAGAATTTTCAACGATATCTGTTTTATCCGCACGGGCTTGTCCACGGCATCCGGACGGGGCAAATAAAGGCAGGCATTCTCCGGCACGTTAAAACGGTGATGTTATGAGGCAGAAATTACGATGCATTTTTGTTTTTCTGTCGTTGTGGCTGTTCGCAACAGGTGAGGAGAAAACCGTTAGTGAAGATATGCTGATGAATAACAACATTATAAAATTGACTGATATTTTACCGATAGGAAATCCGGCAGAATATAAACTTCATTTAGGATGCCCGAACAGTGATGGAGTGAATCCTCTTAACGAATATGTTAAAGATAAAAATAACTGGAAAGGCTGGAACGAGTGGCAGGGCAATAAAAATGTATGGACGAGAAAATATATTTTTTCATTTATCGAATTTCCTTCGATTGCCAACGCGTATCTGTTCGCCGGTGTTTTTGAAGTAAAAGAACGCCTGCCTAAAAAATATATACTTGAAGAATGTCCGGAATTTTCAAAATGGGACGGTCGCTTAATTTGTAAATTCTATCGATGTAAAGGGCTGCGGGGCAGAGCATTTAATCTGGAACGATTTATCGATTCATTTGATGTGTTAGAAGTTCTGCCGGAACAATATACTGGCGAAATATTTTGCGGATATACAAACGTTAATCATTCTTTTTCTGTATTGCAGCCGATTGTCCAGCGTGAAAGACGGGACTGGCAATCCGCATTGAGCGTTATTAAAGGAGTTTATCTGATTAGTGATACAACTAACGGAAAAGTGTACGTCGGTTCCGCATATGGAGATTCCGGCGTTTGGTCACGACTCCAATGCTATGTTGGAACAGGACATGGGTGGCATGACGCTCGGTCGAACTCATTCGAGAAAAAGGAATTGAGTACGCATTGAAAAATTTTAAATTTTCGATTTTAGAAATCTTTACGCTGAATACCCCTGATGAAGTTATTTTGAAAAGAGAGGCACACTGGAAAACCATACTGCTTTCAAGAAAATTTGGATACAACAGGAATTGATGTATAAAAAATTTTCCGCATAAATCCTGTTATCCTGTCAAAATAGATTCTATTTTAGTGTTCTGTCGCAAAGCGAATGTCATTCCGCACTCTTTGCTTCGCGTTTCCTGGCGTCCTCTGTTAAAAATTTCCGGTATTCCGGCTGTTTATTTTTTCCGGCAGCGGAGTCATTTGTCTTTCGTCTTTCTTCGCCGGCGTTTTTTGTGTTTAATTCGTATTCTTTCTTGAACGAGGAGTTTTTATGATTTTCCGGATTGAAATCGGATTGAAATCGGGGGTGCCGGATGCGCGCGGCCGCAATGTGGTTCAACGCGCGAAAAGTGCGCTCGGGATGACCATTAAAAAATGTCAAACGCGCGATGTGTATAAAGTGACAGCGAAGGTGACGGCGCGCGAAACGAAAGCTGTTCAAAAAGGATTTGCCGACGCGGTGGTGGCGCGGTCGGCGACAGGACGTTTAACGCCGCCGGCGAATTTTGACTGGCTGCTGGAGATCGGCTTCAAGCCGGGTGTGACGGATAACCTCGGCCGTACCGCACGCGGTGCGATGGCAGATATCCTCGGCCGCGAGCTGGCGTGGGAAGAGCAGGTGTATACATCAATTCAATATTTTCTGCGCGGCGATCTGTCGCGTGTCGATGTGGAACGTCTCGGCAAAGATCTGCTGGCGAATACGCTGATTCAAACCATTCAGGTATTTTCGCGCGCGGAATGGCTGGCGGCGGCGCCGGATTTATCGCTGCCGGAATTCCATGACCAGCCGGAGATTAAAGTACAGGTGATTGAACTGCCGGACGACGATGCGGCGCTGATGAAAATTTCGAATGACGGAATTCTGTCGCTTTCACTCGATGAAATGCACGCGATCCGCAATCACTACCTCAGCGACAATGTAAAATCACACCGCGCCGGACTCGGCCTGCCGGCATGGCCGACGGATGTTGAGCTGGAGTGCATCGCACAGACGTGGTCGGAACACTGCTCACATAAAATTTTTGCCGGCACGGTGGAGTATAAGGACGAAGAAACCGGCGAAGAAAAAACAATCCACTCGCTCTATAAGACCTATATTAAAGCCTCAACGAAAAAAATTGCGGAGAGTATCGACTGGCTTGTGTCGGTGTTCACCGATAACGCCGGCGTGATTAAATTCGATGAGCACGTTCATCTGGTTTACAAAGTTGAAACACACAACTCGCCGTCGGCGCTCGATCCGTATGGCGGTGCGATGACGGGCATTGTCGGCGTGAATCGCGACCCGATGGGCACCGGCATGGGTGCGCAGCTTGTCTCAAATGTCTGGGGCTACTGTCTCGGCTCGCCGTTTTATGCCGGCGAAGTGCCGGAAGGTCTGATGCATCCGCGCCGGATTCGCGACGGTGTGCATGAAGGCGTGATCGACGGCGGTAATCAATCAGGGATTCCGTACAGCCGCGGTTTTGAATGTTTTGACGAACGTTATCTCGGCAAACCGCTCGTCTACTGCGGCACACTCGGCAAAATTCCGGTGATGGTCGGCGGGCGTCCGTCTGAACGCAAAGAGGTTGAAGTCGGTGACTGGACAGTGATGTGCGGCGGACGAATCGGCAAAGACGGAATTCACGGCGCGACATTTTCGTCGGAGGAGCTCCGCACCGAATCGCCGGCGCAGGCCGTACAGATCGGCGACCCGCTCACACAGCGCAAACTCTATGAATTTTTAATCGAGGCACGCGACCGCGGACTGTTCCGGTGCATTACCGACAACGGCGCCGGCGGAATTTCCTGCTCGTTCGGCGAGATGGGCAAATACTCCGGCGGCTGCGAATGCGAGCTCAAAGATGCACCGCTGAAGTATGAGGGGCTGCAGCCGTGGGAAATTCTCGTCTCCGAAGCACAGGAGCGCATGACCCTTGCGGTGCCGCCAGAATGCCGCACCGAATTTGAAACGCTTGCCCGGCGCCGCGATGTCGATGTGGCATTTATGGGACGCTTCAATGATTCCGGTTACTTTACTGTGAAATATGACGGTAAGGTGGTCGCGAGCCTCGACATGAATTTCCTGTATGAAACCGGCTGTCCGATACTGCGCATGAAAGGCGTCTGGAAAAAACCGGCGATTCCGGCGCCGGAAAAAATGCGCGCGGCAAACCGCACCCGGCAGCTCCGGCAGATGCTCGGCCGGCTGAATATTTGTTCGCGTGAATACAAAAGCCGCATGTACGACGGCGAAGTCAAAGGGCTTTCCGTTGTAAAAAATTATATCGGCGTCAATTCCGATACACCGTCCGACGCCACTGTCATGCGCATCGATTATCATTCCAACCGCGGTGCAATTCTTGCCGAAGGAATCAATCCGTGGTTTTCGGATATCGATACCTATCACATGACCGCGTCCGTCATCGACGAAGCCATCCGGCGCGTCATCAGCGTCGGCGGGCGGCTGGATCGCATCGCGATTCTCGATAACTTCTGCTGGCCTGATCCGGTGCAGTCCGACAAAACGCCGGACGGCGAATATAAAATGGCGCAGCTCGTCCGCTCCAATCAGGCGCTTTATGAGTACACCGTTGCGTTCGGCGTGCCGGCAGTTTCCGGCAAGGATTCCTGCAAGAACGATTCAACGCGCGGCGGCCGGAAGATTTCAATTCCGCCGACGCTGCTCATTTCGTCGCTCGGTCAGATCGATGACGTTCGCCGCGCCGTTACCATGCAGCCGAAAAAATCCGGCAGTCTGATTTATATGATCGGCGAAACCAGAAACGAACTCGGCGCATCTGAATGGCACCGTATGCTCGCTGAAGAAAACGGTACGCCGGAAAGAACCGGCGGCGCAGTTCCGGCAGTGAATGCAGAACTCGCCAAAAAAATCTATACCGCAATGAACCGTGCCACGGATGCCGGAATCCTGCTCTCATCGCACACGCCGTCTAAAGGCGGACTCGCGATCGGGCTCGCGCTCATGTGCATCGGCGCCGGACTCGGCGCCGACGTTGAGCTCGCGAACATGCCGGCACCGGAAAAGCTGAACGACGACGAGCTGCTGTTTTCCGAATCCAACAGCCGTTTTATTGTCACCGTTTCATCGGAAGATGCGGCGGTGTTCGAAGAATGTTTTGCCGGCGTACCGTTCGCACAAATTGGAACCGTCACCGCCGATAAAAAATTAACCGTGCGCGGCATCCGGGGTGCAACCCGCATTAATGCCGGTATCGAAACCCTCCGCAAGCCGTTCAAAAAAACACTGTACGGAATTTGAGGAATAAAAGGCGCAAAGGGGCAAAGCAGCAAAGGCACAAAGAAACGTGTTAAGTATTCTTTCCCCTGCTTTTTTTGTTTCTTTATTTTGCTGCTGTCCATATAATTTCGACAGTTTAGGAATGAGAATATTATGAAACTGATAAAAGTAATTCTGATACTCACCGTCCTGCTCTTCACCGCCGGCTGTGCAACCATGGATCAGGTTCCACTGGAACCGTACGATGCCGGTTATCGTGATGGATATTCCACCGGAAAACTTTCATCAGGGAACCCAAATGCATTTAAAGATTTAAAGCGTTATCAATCTGATCAGCAGTATAAACTCGGCTGGGACGACGGGTACATGAATGGACGGGATGAATTCCGTCGCGACCGGTGGGATGATAACCGCCGGTAACTTTTTCCGAAATTAAACCAACGTTATGCGGGCAGTCATATTTACTGCATTTATCCCGCGCGCATAATTTTTATTACGGCCGGCAGCTGTCAGTATCATTTTTTTAGGGGCTGTAACAGATAAGCTTGAATGCTAAGCTTGTCGAATGAAGATAACTCGTTGCAAGTTATTAAGAAAACAGCAATTAAGACTGCTCGACTATTTTGTTCTGGAAGTGACAGCCCAACAGTGCAGCCCTGTTTTACCGCAAACTGCGTGAGGCAATTGCACATCACCTTGAGCAAAAAGAACATGAAGTGTTCGATGGAGCGGTTGAATTGGATGCAAGTTATTTCGATGGTGTCCGCAAGGGTAAGCGCGGTCGAGGAGCTGCCGGCAAGGTCGCTGTCTTTGGCATCTTGAAACGCGGTGGCAAGGTCTACACCAAGATCGTGAATGACGCCAGGACCGAAACGCTGATGCCATTGATCTCCAGGAAAACAGCGCCAGACAGCCTGGTGTATACCGATTGCTATCGAAGCTGCAATGCCTTGGACGTGAGTGATTTCTACCATGAAAGGATCAATCACCCGGCGCTATTTGCGAAGGGCAAGAACCACATCAATGGCATTGAGAACTTTTGGAATCAGGCCAAGCGTGTGCTGAGAAAATACAATAGGATTCCGAAAGAGTCGTTCCTGCTATTCCTCAGGGAATGTGAGTTCAGATTCAATTACGGAAGCCCTAAGCAACAATTGAAAACACTGAAGGAGCGGGCTGATATTTAGTGCTTATCTACTACAGCCCCTAAATTTTATTGTGCGGGGCGGACAGGGGAGGCTGCACCGCCTTTTACCGGTGCCGTTGTGCGAGCGCCGATAAAAGTGGAATCAATTAATTTTTATTTCCTCATGCCTGCGTGCATCTTAAACAATGGCATGGTATAATAACACATTGCGCGAAACTCCTGCGGTTTATATCCGCTGTCTGGCGCTCCGGCTGAAGATTTTATGACGACAGACTTTCGTAAACACGATTAAATATTCCCTCAGGAATTTGCATTGTCAGACAATGCAGCGAACCATGCTGTAAGATGATCTCGGAACAGTCGATGCCGATAATCTCCCGCTCCGGAAATGCGGTTTGAAGGATGTTTAAAGCGGCGGCGTCATTTTCCGGATCGTTATACACCGGCACGAGAACAGCGCCGTTGATAACAAGAAAATTGGCATAGGTTACCGGCATACGGTTTCCGGCACTGTCAAATTTTGCTTTCGGCCACGGCAGCGGAAGCAGGTGAAAACCGGTGAGCTGTCTTAATTCATTTTCCATGGCATTGAGCCCGGTAAAATGTTCGTCTGCCGAATCGGTGCATTGCATGTAAACGATGGTTTGATGCGGACAGAAGCGGGCGAGAGTGTCGATGTGCGCATCGGTATCATCGCCGGCAAGTGCGCCGTGATTCAGCCAGATGAATTTTTCAATGCCGAATTCGGCGGTGAGTTTTTTTTCAATTTCATTTTTATTGAGCGTCGGATTCCGGTTCAGATTCAGCAGACAGGCGGATGTTGTCATTAACGTTCCGGCGCCGTCACTTTCTATACTGCCGCCCTCAAGAATTATCTCCATGTTCCGGCGCGGCACAGTGCCGAAAATTCCGGCGGCATGCAGTTTGCCGGTAATTTGATTATCAAGCGCAGCGGGAAATTTCCCGCCCCAGCCGTTAAACTCAAAATCGAGCAGGACCGGCGTTCCGTTTTCATAAATCGTAAGCGGACCGAAATCGCGTGCCCAGGTGTCGTTGGAAGCCATTTCACATACTGTAACCCGCGCCGGATTAATTCCGGCAGCCCGCAGTTTGTTTTCCACCGCAGTTTTGTCGGGTGCCGCAATAATGAGATGTTCAAAACGTGTAATTACGGCAGCGATTCCGATGAATACCGGTTCAAGGCGTTCCAGCACCGGCGCCCAGTCCGTTCCCTCATGCGGCCAGCAAATCAGCACCGCATCCTGTGGTTCCCACTCGGCAGGCAATCGACGTTTTTTTCCGGTATTCATTACGTCATATCACCATAAAACACTGTTGTTTTACAATATTTATAAGGTGCGTCACTTATTTACCGGTGGACTGCTGCATGGAGCTGCCATGCCTTGAAACTGGTGGATCAATATTAAATGAAAAATCATCTTTGCCATTTACACCGGCGCTGCCGGGAATCGAGAGAGATATAAGAAAACAGCCGGTGATCTATTGTACGGATCTTCCATCTTTTAAAATCAACTGTTTCGTCACACACGCCGGAATTTCCTCACGGCGGTGAGAAACGTAAATCATGGTGGTATTTAACTTCCGGCAGACGGCATCAAGCAGAGCGATGAAGCGTCGGGTTTGCGCGGCGTCGAGTCCCTGGCACGGTTCATCTAATATGAGCAGCGCCGGCGATTTTACGAGCGCGCGCGCCAGCAGCAGAGAACGCTGTTCGCCGAGTGATGTCTGAATGAACAGCCGGTTGCGCAGAGGCTCGAGTTCGAAAATGGAAAGCCAGGTTTGCGCGATGTAAAGCTGATGATCATCCGCCGGCGAAGAAAATCCGATTTCATCCCGGAAGCCGGAGGTAATCACATCGATACAGGTGAGCGAGTCGTGCGCTTTATGCGCCGCGCCATCGAGTCCCGGGACGGTATTGAAAATTCCGCTGCCGCGCAAAAAATAAAGGTGCAGTTCCGGCGCAACAAAGCCGATTCGTTTTTTGATCTCCCAGATACTTTCGCCGCTGCCGCGCCGGCGGTCGAAAAGAACGAGTTCGTTGGCATAGCCTTGCGGATTGTCGGCAGTGATTAAACTGAGCAGCGTCGTTTTTCCGGCGCCGTTGTGTCCGGTGAGCGCCCACTGTTCACCGGCGCGTACCGTCCAGTTAATGTTTCGCAAAATCTGTTTTCCATTGAGCTGTACCGAGACGTTTTTCATTCCAACTATGGTTTTGAAATTTTCCGGTACCGGCGGAAGCAGTTCGAAAAGCTGTTCATCCGGTTGGGCAGGTGGCGCAGGCATTCCTGCCTGCGCAGGGCAGACAGGAATGTCTGCCCCACAACTTTCCCTGCGCAAATGCGGCGCAGGCACTCCTGCCTGCGCATTAAATTTTTCCGGTGAAACAAGCTGCACAATTTTTCCGGCGTTGAGTTCGAGTACAGCATCGGCGTCCGCCGGAATGGATTCGATGTCGCAAATGATAACGATTGTGACGCCGGAGTTTTTAAGTCCGGCGAGTTGTGTTTGAAGGTTTGTGCGCGACTGAACGTCGAGTCCGACAAACGGCTGGTCGAGAATAAGCAGATCAGGCTGCTGTAGCAGTGCGGCGGCAAGCTGAGTCCGTTTGCGTTCGCCGTTGCTGAGCTGCAGCAGCTTGCGATCAGCAATGTTTTCAATATTCATCTGGTGCAGTGCGTTGGAAATATCGCGGGGCAGACTTTCCAGTCTACCCTCAAAACGTGGATGAGGCATCCCTGTCTCATTTTTTATTTCCGGAGCAATGAACCTGGAAGGCTCATCTATAGTTCCATTTCCGGTGTTTGCGCAGACAGGAATGTCTGCGCCAGCTGTGCCGCGAATTTGTTTCTGCAGGAATTCTTTTACGGTCGGGCAGTTTTCCATACCCTGATTTTCATAACGCTGGCCGTAATAGGTGCTGCGCTGTCCGGCGAGTGAAAAGAAGTGATCCTGCTGTTCGATCATCAGCCGTTTTGTTCCGGGAGAAACCGTTACGCTGCCGGAATCGGGTGCAAGCTGTCCGACGAGAAGCCGGCCGAGCGTTGTTTTGCCGCTGCCGGAACTGCCGATAATCACCAGCAGCTCTCCGGCGGACAGCGTAAAGGAGAGATCAGAAAAAACAGTATTGCGTCCGAAGCGAACGGAAATATTTTCTGCTGTAAGCCGCGGATTCATGATTCCGTTTCAAGCAGCGTTCGGGTGGACGTCCAGTCCATGCAGGGATCGGTGACTGAAACTCCGTACCGGCAGGCGGCTTCAACCGGCTGGTTTCCTGCGCCGATAAAGCTTTCAATCATGGCGCCGATGATCGGACAGTCCGGCAACTTCCGCTGGGCGAGAATACTTTTCCAGACATCCGCCTGCCGTTCCGGAGTTTTATTAGAATTGGCGTGCGAACAGTCGACCATAATCGTTTCCGGAAAACCGCCGGCGCGAAGCTTCGCGGCGGTTGCTGCGATTTCTTCCGGACTGTAATTTGATTTTCCGCCGCCGCCGCGCAATACGAGATGCACATCCGGGTTGCCGGAGGTTTTGATCAGGCTGACGCTTCCGTTTTGATCGATGCCGAGAAAACTGTGCGGTGTCCGGCAGGTTTCCTGCGCATCAATGGCGCTCTGGATGCTTCCGGATGTTGCATTTTTCAGCCCGACCGGCATGGAAAGTCCGCTCACGATTTCGCGATGTGTTTGCGATTCCACCGTGCGCGCGCCGATCGCCGCCCAGCTGACCAGATCGCCGATATACTGCGGAATGACCGGGTCTAGAAATTCCGTTGCCACCGGCAGCCCGATATCGGTGATGGCGCACATCAGCTGCCGTGCGGCGCGCAGGCCGTAATTCATATCATAGGAACGATCGCGGTGCGGGTCGTTAATAAAACCTTTCCAGCCGATGGTGGTGCGCGGTTTTTCAAAATAGACGCGCATGACGATGAACAACCGGTCGCTGACGGATGGGGCGAGCTTCGCCAGCCGGCAGGCGTAATCCAGCGCAGCATCCGGATCATGAATGGAGCAGGGCCCGGCAATCGTCAACAGACGCGGATCGCGGCGATACATAATATCCCGAATTGTTTTCCGGCTGCGCAGGACGACGCTGCGCTGTTTATCGGTCAGCGGCAGATCGGTTTTGATTTCCTGCGGCGCGGCGATCTTTTCCAGGCTCACTACATGCAGGTTTTCGAGTGTCGACGGATCATTCATAAATCGGGAAGTATAGCGATATTTCCCTGTGTGTATAAAAAAAAAAGAGAGAAACTTGTGCAGGGCGCCGGTTCAGAGTAGAAGTACCGTATATGTTGAGGTGACATCTATGAGTATTCAGCCGACGAGAGAGAGATTTTTGGCGCAGGCGGAACAGGCGAATCTGATTCCGGTGTGGAAGGAAATTCTGGCGGATCAGGAAACGCCGGTTGCGGTGTATGAGCGCGTACGAAAATTTCTGCGCGCGAAAGATCATGCGTCGCACACCTGGATGCTTGAGAGTGTTGAAGGCGGCGAGCGGATCGGCCGGTATTCGTTTATCGGCGGGAACCCGCGCACAATTTTCCGCGCCTGGGGCCGGCGCACCGAAATCTATGAAAACGGTAAAACCGTTACGGTTTCCGGTCGCGACCCCCTGGATGTATTGAAGGAGCACATGACACGGTTTACGCCGGTGAACGATCCGGCGCTGCCGCCGTTTACCGGCGGTGCAGTCGGCTTCTTCGGTTACGATATGATTTCTGTTTTCGAACCGTGTGTGCCGGTGGTGACGGGTGATGTGATCGGCAACCCGGATATGGTGCTGATGGTTACGAATGCACTGATTATTTTTGACCGCGTGAATCAAACAATAAAAATTGTTGCGAACGCATTTATTGACGGTGATGCAGATGCCGCTTACGGCGAGGCAATTACGCAGATTAATGAACTGTGCGAAGCGCTGCTGCTGCCGGTTCAGCGAGTCCTGATTGATGCTCATACTTCAATTGAACCGGTGGTGCCGGATTCGAATACGGCGCCGGAGGAGTTTCGCGGGATGGTTGAAAAGACAAAAGAATATATCCGCGCCGGCGATATAATTCAGGCGGTGCTGTCACAGCGGTTCGAAGTCGAAAATTATTCGGATTCGCTGGATATTTACCGCGCTCTGCGCGCCATCAATCCGTCACCGTATATGTTCTGTCTGGATCTGGGGGAGAGTGCACTCGTCGGTTCATCGCCGGAAATCCATGTGCGCTGCACCGGACGGCAGGTTGAAGTTCGCCCGATCGCCGGAACGCGACCGCGCGGTGCCGATGACGCGGAAGATCATGCCCTTGAAAGAGAGCTGCTCGCCGATCCGAAGGAAATTGCGGAGCACGTCATGCTGGTTGATCTGGGACGGAATGATATCGGGCGTGTTTGCGAGTTTAACAGTGTGCACGTGCCGGAGCAGTTTGTCATTGAGCGCTACAGTCATGTGATGCATATCGTTTCCAGTGTCACCGGAACGCTCGCGCCGGGACATGATATTTATGATTTAATGCGCGCGGTGTTTCCCGCCGGCACAGTAAGCGGTGCGCCGAAAATCCGTGCGATGGAAATTATTGCTGAACTGGAAAAAACCAGACGCGGGCCGTATGCCGGCGCCGTCGGTTATTTCAGTTTCGCCGGTAATCTTGATTCGTGCATCACCATCCGCACCGTTGTGCTGGATAAAAATAAAGCGTATGTGCAGGCCGGTGCCGGCATTGTGGCTGACTCCGACCCGGAACTCGAATATCAGGAGACGCGCAATAAAGCCCGCGCGCTGATGAAAGCGCTCGCGCTGGCAAAGCATTATACGGCGGCACAAAAAGATTCCCGGGAAGATGCCGGGGTGCAAACATGATTCTCGTTATTGATAACTACGATTCGTTTATCTACAACATCGTACAGTATCTCGGCGAGCTGGGCGCAGGGATGAAGATTTTCCGCAACGATAAAATTACGGTGGCAGAAGCGGCTGCACTGAAGCCGGAAAAAATGCTGATCAGTCCCGGTCCGTGTTCACCGAAAGAGGCCGGTGTTTCATGCGCGCTGATCCGTCAGTTCGGACCGAAAATCCCGGTATTCGGTGTCTGCCTTGGACATCAATCTATCGGCGAAGTGTTTGGCGGCAATGTGGTCCGGGCAGAACGGCTGATGCATGGGAAAATTTCGCCGGTGTTTCATTCCGGCGAAAGTGTTTTCCGAGGACTGCCGAGCCCGTTCAATGCAACGCGGTATCATTCACTGATCCTTGACCGCACGACACTGCCGGACTGTCTGAAAATTACGGCGGAAACAGCTGAAGGTGAAATTATGGGACTGATGCACACAGACTATCCGGTTCACGGAGTACAGTTTCACCCGGAATCCATCCTGACAGAAGGCGGTAAACAGCTTTTAAGAAACTTTCTGGAAATGTGATGTCTAAACAGTATAGTGACTGTCTTTTAAGGAGCAGATTATGTCAATTACCGCATTGAGTCCGCTGGATGGACGTTACGGATTGAAAGTGGCGGAGCTGCAGGACGCGTTTTCGGAGTACGCGCTGATTCGCTGCCGCGTGCAGGTTGAAATTCTCTGGCTGAAGGCGCTGTGTGCCGAGCCGGGAATTCCGGAAGCCCGCAAACTTTCCGTTGATGAAATTGTGCTGCTGGACTCGATTTTGCAGAATTTTACGCCGGCGGAAGCGGAACGTGTTAAAAAAATTGAGGAAACAACCAATCACGATGTCAAAGCGATTGAATATTATCTGAAAGAAAAAATCGCCGGGACTGCGCTGGAGGAGCTGAATGAATTTATTCATTTTGCCTGCACCTCCGAAGACATCAATAATCTATCGCACGCGCTGATGCTGAAACAGGGTCGCGGGATACTGATTGCGGATCAGCAGAAACTGATTGACGATTTATATGCTAAAGCCAAACAGTGGAAAACGGTTCCGCTGCTTGCGCGGACACACGGACAAACTGCATCGCCGTCAACCGTCGGCAAAGAATTTGCAGTATTTGTCGACCGTTTTCGCAAAGCGCTTGCTGCATTTTCCGGCGTTGCAATTCTCGGTAAACTGAACGGTGCGGTTGGAAATTATAACGCGCACCTCAGCGCCTATCCGGATGTCGACTGGCCGGAGCTTGCGCGCAAGCTGATCGAAGATGAACTCGGATTAAAACAGAATCCGTTTACTATTCAGATCGAACCGCATGATTATATGGCGGAAATGTTTGATGCGCTGGCACGTTTTAATACGGTGCTTGTCGATCTGAACCGCGATATCTGGACCTATATTTCATTCGCCTGTTTTAAACAGAAAACCGTGACAGGAGAGATCGGTTCATCAACGATGCCGCACAAAGTAAATCCGATCGATTTTGAGAATTCAGAAGGCAATCTTGGACTTGCAAACGCACTGCTGCGCCACATGGCGGAAAAACTGCCGGTGTCCCGTTTGCAACGCGATTTAACCGACTCCACTGTGCTGCGCAATATGGGCGTAGCGTTCGGCTATACGCTGCTGGCATACCGCTCAACACTTAAAGGGCTTGGCAAGCTTGAGTTGAATGAAGAGCGGCTGGCCGGCGATTTAGCAAACGCGTGGGAAGTGCTGGCGGAACCGGTTCAAACCGTCATGCGTAAGGCCGGCATTGAAAAACCATATGAAAAATTAAAGGAATTGACGCGCGGACGGGTTATTGACGAACAGGCAATTCTGAAATTCATCGAAGCGCTTGATCTGCCGGAAGCGGATAAAAAACGGCTGCTGGAACTCTCGCCGGCGACGTATATCGGGCGCGCGGTGCAAATTGTTGACGAGCTGTGAAGCCTGCCGTCTACGGAGTGCCTTTTGCTGAGCTCAAAGCGTTCTGCGCAGAGCAGGGGCAGCCTGCATTCCGTGCCAAACAGGTTTTTGACTGGCTGTATAAGCAGCATGTTTCATCGTTCGATGAAATGAAAAATCTGCCGGCGGCGTTCCGCAACCAGCTGGAGAAGAGTTTTTCAATTTGTCCGGCGATGCTGATTGAAATAACAGGCACTGCCGGTCAAACGCAAAAACTGCTTTTCAAACTCACCGATAACGAGCTCATTGAAACTGTTATTATTCCGGCTCCACGCACCGGACGAAACACCGTTTGTGTTTCGAGTCAGGTCGGCTGTGCATTCCGCTGCGCATTTTGTGCCAGCGGGCAGAAGGGTATTATCCGGAATTTAACTGCCGGAGAAATCATCGGACAGGTTACCGTAATCGCCGGCATGCTCGGCAAACGTCCGGATAATATTGTGTTTATGGGCATCGGCGAACCGTTTGACAATTATGATGAGGTTTTGTGCGCGATCCGGATTTTAAACAGTGCCGAAGGATTCGAAATCGGCGCCCGCCGGATTACAATCAGCACCTGCGGCCTTATCCCTGGAATCCGGCGGTTAGGTGAAGAGGGGCTGCAGGTTGAGCTTTCTGTTTCATTGCATGCACCCGATAATGAACTCCGCTCACAGCTCATGCCGGTGAATAAACGCTGGCCGTTTGCAGAACTTTTGGCAGCCTGTGAAGAATACACTGCAAAGACAAAACGTATCATCACCTTTGAATATACGCTGATCAACCATGTGAATGATTCGCCGGCACAGGCACATCAACTCGCCCAGCGGTTAAAAACGTTCCCCTGTCGCGTAAACCTGATTCCGCTCAGTCCTGTTGCAGAATTCTCCGGCGAACGTTCTGATCCGGAAACAATGCAGGAGTTTTGCCGTTGTCTTAAAAAATCCGGTATCAATACAACACTGCGCGATTCCAAAGGTGTATCGCTGAAAGCCGCCTGCGGACAATTACGCTCTCAAAAAACTGCGGATGGATTGTAAAAGCGGGAGTCTGTTTAGAATTTTTGTTTCATGCCGCTGCTGCCTGATTGCACCGTTCTGCGGCGGTTTCAAAATTCAATAATTTACTCGGGTTGGCGTTGAGCCATGTTCCGATCTCCTGGGGCATTTTTTACCGATTTGTCCCGGCTTATCCTCTTTCGGAAATAAATCGCCGGACTCAGTGGTCCGCGGAATGAAGTCTGTTGCAGGCAGGTGGTTGCCCGTCATCTGCAACACATTTTCCCTCTGGCTAGATTTTACAAAATTTCTGCCGGATTTTTTATAAATTCTTTTATGAGAATATTTTTCTTTACGAAGTAAATTTTTACATTGTTTTTAATTGATCACGAATAGATTATATAATCTGTGCTGCAAAGTTTCACATCCGGATTTTAGTTTTTGAGGTTTCGACTGTATATATAGAGTATGACAACAAAAGAAATTCCATTCTGCCATCTTCATTTTCATACGGAATACAGTCTGCTGGATAGCACCTGCAAGGTCGGCGAGGCCGTGCGGGCGGCAAAAGAGCTCGGTCAGCAGTATCTGGCGATCACGGATCACGGCGCCTTGTACGGCGCGGTCGATTTTTATAAAGCGGCATACAAAGCGGGAATTAAGCCGATTATCGGCTGCGAAGTATATGTCGCGCGTAACGGCATGGACGAAAAAACGTCGCAGGCTGATAATATGCATCTGGTGCTGCTGGCGGAAGATAACGAAGGGTACAAAAATTTAATGCGGCTGGTGTCGGTCGGCCACCTGGAAGGTTTTTATTATAAGCCGCGTATTGATAAAACGCTGTTGCGCCGATACAGCAAAGGGTTGATCGGGCTGTCAGCGTGTTTAAAGGGGGAAATTACAGAGGCATGCGCGGCAGGCGCAGTGGATAAGGCAGTGGTGCTGGCACAGGAGTATGCGGAGATCTTCGGGCCGAATAATTTTTTCCTCGAAATTCAGGATCACGGGCTTTCTGAACAGAAAACGGCGAATAAAGCTATTTTTGAAGTAGCCGGCATTACTGGTCTGCCGCTGGTGGCGACGAATGATGTGCATTATATCCGCCAGCAGGATCACGAAGCGCACGATGTGCTGATCTGTCTGCAACAGAGCAATGTACTGTCCGAAGAAAACCGGATGAAGTACGAAGGCACACAGTTTTATATGAAAAGCGGCGCCGAAATGCTGCGTTTGTTTTCCGACCATCCGGAAGCGCTGACGAATACGGTTGAAATTGCGCGGCGGTGCAATGTTGAGTTTGAGTTCGATCTGCCGGCGGAGCGGCTGCACTTTCCGGTATTTCCGCTGCCGGACGGTTACACAAAAGAGGAATATCTGGCGGAGCTTGGAAGGTGCGGGCTCGAAAAACTTTATAAACTGAAAAATTTTGATGCGCCGGAAACTGAATTTGAAGAACGAGTAAAAAAACAGTTTGAGTATGAAGTAGCGATTATCCGGCGCACCAATTATGTGAACTATTTTCTCGTAGTGCAGGATTTTATCCGCTGGGCAAAAGATAACGGTATTCCGGTGGGACCGGGGCGCGGTTCCGGCGCCGGTTCAATTCTGTCTTATGCGCTGGGCATCACTGCGATCGACCCGCTGAAATATAATTTGATTTTCGAGCGCTTTTTGAATCCAGACCGCGTTTCACCGCCGGATTTCGATATTGATTTCTGCCCGACCCGCCGCGCAGATGTGATCGGTTATGTGCGCGAAAAATACGGCGAAGAGTGCGTTGCGCAAATCATCACTTTCGGAACGCTCGGAGCGAAAACGCTGATTCGCGATATCGGGCGTGTTTTAAATATTCCGCTGCCGGACTGTGACCGGATTGCTAAGCTGATTCCGGAATCGCCGGGTATGACACTGGATAAAGCGCTGCAGGAGAGCCCTGATTTTAAACGAGTATGCGTGACCGATCCGCATGCGCGTGAAATTATGAAATATGCCCCGCGGCTGGAAGGTCTGCCGCGCCACCCCGGTATGCATGCCGCCGGCGTGGTAATCGGCGAAAAGCCGTTGATTGAAATTATTCCGCTGACGAAAGAGCGCAAAGAGGGCATTACGGTGGTTCAGTTTGAAAAAGGGCCGACTGAAGAGATCGGCCTGCTCAAGATGGACTTCCTCGGTTTAAAAAACCTGACAATTATTCAGGAAACGATCGAGCAGATCGAAAGAAGTCATGGTGTAAAACTGGATCCGATGGAGCTGCCGCTCGATGATAAAAAAACGTTCGAACTGCTTTGCAAAGGAAATACCTCCGGTGTGTTTCAGCTGGAAAGTCCCGGTATGCGCGATACGCTCCGGCAGGTTGCACCGGACTGCATGGAGGATATTATCGCCATTTTGGCTCTTTACCGTCCCGGACCGATGCAGTTTATCCCGCTCTATACACGCCGCAAACACGGACACGAAAAGGTGGAATATGACCACCCGATTCTCGAACCGATTCTGAAAGAGACCAACGGTATCATCGTCTATCAGGAGCAGATTCAGCAGGCGGCGCGTGATCTCGCCGGCTTTTCACTTGGAGAAGGGGATATTCTGCGGCGCGCAATGGGCAAGAAAGATGCGGATGAAATGGCGCAGCAGCGCGGCAAGTTCGTAGCAGGCTGTGCAACAACGAATAAAATTCCGGCCAGGCAGGCGGAGCGGATTTTCAACAACATTGAAAAATTTGCGCAGTACGGTTTTAATAAATCACATTCCACCGCTTATGCATTTGTTTCCTATCAAACCGCCTACTTAAAAGCACACTATTCCGCCGAATTTATGGCGGCGCTGCTGTCATCAGAAATGGGCAATCCGGATAAACTTACGGCTGTGCTTGCCGATGCGCGTGAGATGGGGCTGCAGGTCAATCCGCCGAGTGTGAACGAAAGCACTGCACGCTTCCGTCCGGTGAACGGAAAAATCTTATTCGGACTGGCCGGCGTGAAAAATGTCGGTGCCGGTGCAGTGGACACACTTGTTCAGGAACGTGAGGATAATGGCCCGTATCAGGGGCTGTTTGACTTTTGCCGGCGCGTCGATTCACGCGAAGTAAACCGTAAGACTCTGGAAAGTCTGATCAAATGCGGCGCATTCGATTTTACCGGCATCCACCGCGCGCGGCTTTTTGAAGGAATTGATACAGCCGTTGCACGTTCTGCTGAAGCTGCGCGCGACCGCGCCAGCGGACAAACCTCTATGTTCGATCTGATGAACACCGGCAAATTAAAATCCGCCGGCGATGCAGAGCTTCCTGAAGTCACCCCGTGGCATAACGGCGAGCTGCTGGCGGTGGAAAAGGAGCTTATCGGGTTCTATATCTCCGGCCATCCGCTCGCACAGTATGAATGGATGCTCAATACATTTGCTTTGCACCGTATTGCACAACTGCCGGAAGTTGCGGCTGAAGCCTCCGGAGAACCGGCGAAGTCAATGGTGCGCGTCGGCGGATTGATTGATAGTTTCCGGAAACTGTTCACAAAAAAAGATTCGCGCCCGTATGCCCGCATCGTTATCGAAGGATTCGGCGGTGCTGTAAATGCGGTTATCTGGCCTGATGACTTCCGGCGCTTTGAACCGCTGTTAAAAGACGGCAGCGCAATTATGGCCGGCGGTAAAATCGTCCGCGATTTCCGGGACGAACTTGAGCTGCAGATTTCTGAGCTTGTCCCGCTCGCTGAAGCACATACAGTTTATGCCGAAAAATTATCCCTGCATCTGCCCGAGGCCGCACTCACCTCGACAAATATGAATACCATTAAGGCAGTGATAAAAAAATCGCCGGGACCGACACCGTTGCATATTTGTATCCTGCTCGACTCCGGCGAAAAAATCTTCACCAAAGCCGATCGTTATTCACAGGTCGCCGCCACGCCGGAGCTTATACAGCAGCTCACCGCGCTGCTCGGCGAAAATTCTGTTTACATCGGCGTGCGTCAGCAGCCGTTTCTGCCCGAACCTGCCCGAAGAAATTTTAAACGCCGGTGATTTTTTTCACGATTGTTTTTGAAATAACCAAGGGCGGCGTCCGGTTTTCTTTGTCCATCGCAGTGCAGACCGCACCGGCGAGAGTTTCGATACATTATCAATACGGAGAATTACGACCGAGTACGATTCGCAATATATCAGCAAATGTTGTTTCTAAAAAACGGCAATATTAAAACATTAACCGTTCTGTTTTACTCAATAAAAGATGAAAGTTTTATAAATTCAGCAATATTATACTATTTTGGCTTCCAAACGGACTATTTTATTCCGGTGCTTTCTTTATACTGTTCGGCATCATTAAGTTGGGGGAATGCAGTATGGATAGAAAATTTTATCTGGATCTTGCCGCAAAAAATCAGCGTTTGCCGATTGCGGTACATTTAACACTGCATGAATATCCGAATGTGACAGAGATTGAACTGAACGGTGAACTGCTGGCCGACGCGGTTATTAAATCTGCCCGGCGCCATAACAGCCCGCTGGCGGTGCCGCTGATGGACCTTACGCTCGAAAAGGAGATGCTGCTGAAACTGTACGGCGTTCCAGACGCTGATATTGAAAAATATCATTTCAGCCAAACGGTCGCGCCGGAGTTCATCGAAAAAATTTCGTCGGCACCGTTGACGCCGCGCATGAAGGCGACCTGTGAAGCGATCAGTTATGTTGCGGCGCGCGAAAAAGAGCTCGGTATGGTCACTGTGGGAATGGGCATCGGCCCGTTTTCGCTGGTAACGCAACTGATTGCCGATCCGATTTCAGCGGTGTTTCTCGCCGGCATGGGTATGACCGGTGCTGACGAAGACGATGTTGCCCTGCTGGAGCAGATGTCGGACGTTGCAACGCGCGTTGTGATCCGTTATCTCACTGCACAGGCGGAAGCCGGCGCAAAAGCGTTGTTTATTTGTGAGCCGGCAGCAAATCTGGTTTATTTTTCGCCGAATCAGCTGGAGGCGGGCTCGGATATATTTGAGCGCTTTGTACTGGAACCGAATCTGAAAGTAAAAGCGGTACTGGACAAACTCGGTGTCGACCTGATTTTCCACAACTGCGGTGAGCTGACAGATGATATGGTAAAATCGTTCAACCGCCTTGATCCGGTGATTCTCAGTCTGGGCTCATCGCGTGTGCTGTGGAACGACGCCGGGCTTGTTTCCAAAAATACAGTGATGTACGGCAATCTGCCGTCGAAAAAATTCTATTCCGACGAAGCGATCAGTGCGGACGAAGTGAAACGGCTGACGCTGGAACTTGAAGAAAAAATGAAAGCCACCGGGCATCCGTTTATTCTCGGGACCGAATGCGATGTGCTGAGCGTTCCCTGTCGTGAAAAAGTGATTAACAGTAAAATCAACGCCATGATGAATGCGTAAAAAACCAACCACTGATCTTCACTGATTGACACTAAAAAATATTAGTGAAAATCAGTGAAGATCAGTGGTTAACTGTTTTGCAACATGAGTCTGTTTTTTAAATCCGGAGCACGCAGCGGCGCGGTTGAAAACCGCGCCGGAGTGTTGCTTTATGAATTGGCGGCGGAAGCCGGATTCCCGATTAATATGCCGTGCGGCGGCAGCGGCACCTGCCGGCGCTGCATGGTGCTGCTGGGTGCTGGAGCATATCGTATCGCCGGTAAGAAGGTTACAGTGGCTGCCGGCGAAACGCTGGAAGCACGCGCGTGTAAAACGGAAATGCTGTACGATGATGCCGTAATTCACATTCCGGCGACTTCGCTGTTTAATGCCGGAATGTATGTCGATTCCGGCTTTAACTGTGCGGTGGATTTTATTCCGGAAGAAAATAAAACCGGCTTTGGCGTGGCGGTAGATATCGGTACAACCACGGTTGCGGTGCTGCTGGTTGAATTATCCACCGGGAACATTCTGGCGAAACAATCTCAATATAATCAGCAGATTGAGCTTGGCGATAATGTTGCCACGCGCATTGCATTGTGTGCCGATGAAACCAATATTAAAAAACTGCAACAGCTGGTTATTAACGAAACTGTGGCACCGCTCATCGATGCACTCATTGAGCAGAGTAAAATTAATCCCGCCGGCATCGCTGAAATTGTTTTTTCCGGCAATACGGTGATGAGTCACTTGGCTCTCGGACTTTCAGCGCTGAGTATCGGTGTTATTCCGTTTGAACCGCTCACGAAAATATTCCGCGACTGTACCGCGCCGGAAATCGGTCTAATCTGTGTTCCGAACGCTGTTGTGAAAACAGTGCCGGCAATTTCAGGTTATGTCGGCGGTGATATCGTCTCTGATTTATTTGTCGCCGGACTTTCAAAACAAAAACTCGAACTGCTGGTGGATATTGGTACGAACGGTGAGCTCGTGCTGAATGATCATGGAAAACTGTACGCTACCGCCACCGCCGCCGGTCCGGCGTTTGAAGGCGCCGGATTGTTGCATGGCGGCCGTGCTGATACCGGGATGATTGAGAAGATTATTTGCACCGCCGGCGATGTGATTGAGTATAAAACTATTGACGATGCTGCTCCGCGCGGACTGTGCGGCAGTGCGGTGGTCGACTTCATTGCCACTGCTTTTAAAACCGGACTGCTGAATCCGATGGGGCGGTTTGATCGCGATCGTCTGCGCGCCGCCGGGAAATATGTTGATCTCGATTGCCACGGCATCAATGTGATTGCATGTGTCATTGCATCGCCGGAAAGTTCGGCGACCGGCGAAGCCGTTCTCATTACCGAGTATGACGTTTCCCAAATTCTGAAAGCCAAGGCGGCAATCTATGCCGGCATTCGTACACTGCTGGGCGAATGCGGTTATGCACCCGAAAATATTGATCGTCTTATCCTCGCCGGCGGATTTGCCGCACATTTGGATTTAGGCAATGCGATTACGCTTGGAATGCTGCCGGAAATTCCGCTTGAACAATATGACGTCATCGGCAACGGCTCGCTCGCCGGTGCATATGCCGCGCTCGGTGCACCGGGAATCTGGAGCACATTCAAAGAAATCTCCTGCGGGCCTAAAGCATTTCATCTCGCCGAAACTGATGAATTCGACAACCGTTTTGTCGACGCGCTTGCAATTCCAAATCTTGACCCCGCTGAATTTTCATTCACGTTGTAATTCTGAACGGTAGGGCGTGCAGTCCCTTGCGCGCCGATAAATCGAATTATTCAAATTTAATTTTCATTCATACGTGCGGCGCGCAAGGGACTGCATGCCTACCGTTAAATCCGCAGTTGCAAAGATCTGTGTTTATCTGTGCAACCTGCGGATTACTTTTTCGTATCTTTTCATGATTAAAATCCGGCGGGAATGCGCTACTATAAGGGAATGGAAAAAATTACCGAGCTGGTGAAAGAGGGGCGGATACTCGTTTCCGACGGCGCATGGGGAACATTTTTACAAAAAAAAGGCTTAAAGCCCGGCGAATGCCCGGAACTGTGGAATATTGACCGCCCGGATGATGTGCGCGATATCGCCTCAGCTTATGTCGCCGCCGGCGCCGATCTCGTTGAAACAAATACATTTGGTGCCAACCGTTTTAAGCTTGCACATTATGGACTTGCTGACCGCGCCGCCGAAATCAACGAAGCCGGTGCACGCCTTTCGCGTGAAGCCGCCGGTGAAAATGCCGGCGTCATTGCATCTATCGGACCGACCGGGGAAATCCTCCTCATGGAAGAAGTCACGGAAGAAGAAATTTACGATGCATTTAAAGAACAGGCCGCCGCACTTGAAAAAGGCGGGGCGACTGCCATTTGCATTGAAACCATGAGCGCGCTCGACGAAGCCGAACTCGCCATTCGTGCCGTTAAAGAAAATACAAACTGCGAAGTCATTTGCACCTTCACGTTTGAACAAATTGCTGACGGCGGTTACCGCACCATGATGGGCGTATCGCCGGAACAGTTCGCCATCGAAATGTCCGCCGCCGGCGCCGACATCATCGGTACCAACTGCGGCAACGGCATCGAGCGTATGATCGAGGTTGTCCGTGAACTGCGCACGGCTGTGCCGGAAATTCCGATTCTGGTGCATGCCAACGCCGGACTGCCGAAACACGAGAACGGAGTCACCGTATTTCCTGAAACGCCGGAACAGATGGCTGCGCAGATTCCGGCGCTCATCGCCGCCGGTGCAAATATTATCGGCGGTTGCTGCGGCACCACGCCTGATCATATCCGCGCTATTCGTGCAATGATAAAGTAGCAATAGTGTTTTTTATTGAAGTTTATAAGAACTGGAACCCGGGTCTGCGAGCCGCCGGCAGGTGAGTATGATCAGCTTCCGGGATACGGCGATGAGTGCCGCCGTTTTCTTTTTCCCGTCCTGAACCAGCTGTTCATAAAATTCCTTCCGGACGAGGTTGCTCTGCCGGGCACTCATCCCGTCTTTAGGCAGCTTATTTGCTGATCTGTACCTGTCCAAGAGCCGGATGATCAATTGCGATCGCCAGAACGGCATTGTCAATACGCTCATCCTCCCGATCGGGACTGCGTTCATACCGCGTTGCTCTGCATAGCGCATTCGTTTCCGCATACAGCAGGCTGTTGAGCATTTCCTTCACCGGCCAGATAGATGCGTACTTCACGATTGTCAATTTCGATATATCACGTTTGCTCTAAGTTTTTTGTATTGCAAACAATTCAGTAATCCCCTGTTCCGCCAGTTGCATCATCTGCTGCATCTGCTCCTTGGTAAAAGGCTGTTCTTCGGCGGTACCCTGTATTTCAACAAAACGTCCGGACGATGTCATTACAACATTCATGTCCACTTCAGCCGATGAATCTTCGAAATAACAAAGGTCAAGCAGGGGAACGCCCTTGCAGATTCCAACACTGACGGCCGCGATAGCTTCGTTGATTGGATCGCATTTTAAAACTTTTTCTTCGAGCAGTCGGTCAACCGCCATACGCAGCGCTATATACGCTCCGGTAATTGATGCGGCGCGCGTTCCGCCGTCGGCCTGAATGACATCGCAATCAATAAACAGTTGTCGCCGGCCAAGTTTTTTCAGATCGATTACGGCACGCAGCGCACGACCGATCAACCGTTGAATTTCCATAGTGCGCCCGCCGAGTTTTCCGACAGCGGCTTCGCGTTTCGACCGGTCCGGTGTTGCGCTTGGCAGCATAGAGTATTCGCAGGTCACCCAGCCGCCCTCCGCATTTTGCGCGCGCATCCAGCCCGGCAGGTTTTCATCCAGACTCACCGCACAAATTACCTTTGTATTCCCCACTTCAATTAATACGGACGCTTTGGCATTAATTGTAAAATCGCGGGTAACTTTTACCGGACGCAGTTGATCCGGTTTCCGTCCGTCATAGCGCAGTTCTGACACGTTAATAAACTCCCCCAGGTCGATCCCTGTATTAATTTGATGATACGGTTTCTTCGTCATAAACATGCATTATCCTTAAGTCTAAAATTGAATGCAATATAGAATCACCGGTATACGTTAGATGACAGAACCGACAGGTTCGCCGGAGTTTTATCAGCCATAAAATTGCATAAAACACACAAAAAACAGATTCAGAAGGTTATTAAAAAGATTAACGGTATGAAAAAATCCAGTCGATCCTGTTAATTCTTCCGTGAGAAGAGAAGTAGAAAGCCGTTCGTTCCGGCGAACACCGGTTCTTCGCCGCCTTCCGTTTTGTCATATTTCTATCCATTGAGTTGAACGCACTACGGGTATAATTCATCAGTTTGAAATGCGCTTTCACCGGATTGACAGATTTTAAGCAGTTCCATCTCTTTCCCCGCGCTTATCTAGAAGCTGTCCGGTATCACTTAAAACACAAATCCAGAGTTTGTTATCTCCAGATACATCCCGACCGTTATCTTCCTGCCCAACCGGTCAAAAATTCTCCGGTACTGTGTACTTTTGCGTTTTTATCCCTTTCTGCCTCTCTATCACTCCACGGGTTTGGTCAGGCGGGCAGTGAGGATTTCAACGGATTCGGACAGAAGAATGAAAACGGTGTTTTGTCCCTGCAGCATGGCGTAGTATCCGCCCTCTGTTGCATCGCCGATGAGAAGGATGTGACCGATTGCATGGGTATCACCGAGAGTGACGGTAATGTGAACCGCCGGATTTTCAAGTCCATACATTGTAAGCGATTCGGGATTGAAGGCAACGTAGCGTTCGACCTGCAGATTGTTCAGTTCCCACATCAGACTGGTGAGTGCTGCGGGAACCACCTGCTCACCGGCGGCATCGGCAACAAATCCGCCGGATTCATTTTTGTGTACACCGATGGAATCCGCACTGATACGCACGGAGATTGTTTCGATTGCCGCCGGACTGATGTTCAGCACAACGCGTTTACGGTAGGAGAGCGGATCCGCAAGTGATTCTGGAATGATGCCGGCCGCAACGGCGTAGATCGCCGGTTCGTTGTTATATTGTGCCAGCCGCAGGTCATTGGTGCCGGGCGCACTGACGCGCAGCGTGCCGGTTTTTTCCCCGTCTGAAAATTCAATGATCCATGGTGCGTTCTGTACGCGCAGGGTTTGGTCGGCAGACGGTGCATCGATAAATTCCTGTATGGGTGCAGCGGCGAGCCTCTGGAGGATCGGGATCACTTTTTCCGGGTCGGCATCCCAGTGCGCCGGACGCACAATCTGCCATGCACCGTTGGTTTCCATCAGTTCAACCAGCCGTTCACCGCGTGTGACTTTGAGTGCAGTGATTCGTTCCGCCGGCAGGTCGGTCAGCAGCGGGCTGCGCAGCGTTCCGGCAGCGGTTTCAATTTCGTTGACCCATTCGGATGAAACGGTGAAGACAGAGTCGGAATCAACATATTTGGCATAGCGCTCTTCCGGCGCATTGTCTACAGCATCGCCGATGCGCAGTGTTTGAATCCGCTGATCCTGTGTGAACATGCTCAGTTCCATCACCGGCGCTGTTAAACCGAACGGCACAAGATCTGTTTTCTCGTCGACGATAAAATTACGGATGCGTGCGCCGAGAATTTTTTCGGTGAAGGCGTGCACCGGCGGCAGATCGGCACGGCCGGTGTACGGCTGTTGAATCTGCCATGTGCCGGTATCGAGACGGCGCAGTTGAAACAGTCCGGCGGTGCGGCGTATATCAATCCCGCGCACGGCGGTGGATTCGCCGGAAAACAGAATGCGGTAACGAATCCACGCCGGATTTTCCGGTACGAGATGCAGGAGCGTCTGCGGTGCAAAAATGATGACGTCGCTGTCGATGGATTTCACATACAGCATATTATCCAGCGGCGAGTCACGCCCGATCAGCCACGTGGCACCGGTATTCTGTTCCGTGCGATAGGTGATTTTCGCACGCGGTTCATCGAAGCCGTAATCGGCAGCGGAAAGGTTGCGTTCTTTGAGCGATGCCGGACTGAGCAGTTCACCGCGCTCCACGCGTGCCATGCCGCTGATCATCCGGCTGATGATCAGCTGATCCACCGCCGCATGTACCGGCGCAGTCATACGCCATTCGCCGTTTATTTTCCTGCATTCGATGGTCACGCCGCCGCGCTCGAAAATGAGCTGATTGATGCTGTCCGGATAAACGGCGAATACAGTACGCAGCCGCGACGCGCGTTCATACGATGTTTCTGTGTCGTGCTCAAAAACAAGAATAAACGCGCCGAGCAGCACCGCGGTGACGAAGAGCAGCAGAGTTGTAAAGCGTGATTTCATGATGTCAGTTCAGGGTTCAGTGTTCGGAGTTCAGGGTTTTCACGATTCAGAGTTAAATTATTTTTTCCGGCGCGACCAGATGAAGAGTCCGAAAATTGCAGCGAGTGCCGGAATGATTCCGGCGACAGCCCAGAAGAGAAACTGCAGTTTAGAATAGGTGAGCTGCAGCAGGGTATTATCCACCTGCTTCGGCGCAATCGCCATCAGCTCTTCGCGGTCAAGCAGCCAGTTGAGTGCGCTCATGAAAAAGCTGATATTGCTGCCGGTGAGTCCGCTGTTGGAAACGAAACCGGTGTCGCCGAAAACAACGATACGCGTCGGGCGGATTTGAATATCGAGCAGTCCCGCCGGCGCACCTTTTTCAACAGCGGCGGCGATGGAGACCGGACCGTGCCGGTCGGCGGAGTTTGCATCAAACCGCGGCGGGAACTGCTGAGCATTTGTTTCAGACCAGCTGGTGCGCGATGAAAGCGCGAGCGCCGTAACCTGTGGGCGGTCGACGGAGTTGGTGCCGAATTGCGAGTAGTCCGGCTCAACGGAGCGGGGGAATAAAAACGTGGCGGCCAGCGCATCGAGTTTTTCGGTGATAGCGTGTGCGCCGTATTCACCGGCAGGTACGAAGCCGTCAATTCCGGCGTTTGCATCAATGATCATATCGTTGCGGAGCAATACGCCCCATGCGCGCAGCAGCGGTTCGAGGCCGGACGTTTGATGTGCCTGCGAGAGCACCATCAGCCGTCCGCCGGCAAGCAGCCAGTGGTGAATCAGTTCAATTTCAGCGCGCGCCAGCGTTTTGGTTGCACCGGCAATGACAAGTGCCGCACATTCTGCCGGAATCCGTTTTGCGTGATTCAGCAGCAGCGGTCTGATGTGCACATTATCGTTTTCAATCCACTGTGCGATGCCGGAATAACCGGTGCGGTGATCAAAATCGGCAATGCTTCGTTCGCCGTGTCCGGTGAGAAAATAGACGACCGGCACCGTTTCCTGCAATACGTTCAGAATCGCCGAAGAAAAAGCCTGTTCACCTTTAAATGAAACAATACGCGCGACGTTGTTGCGGTTGCCTTTGGCTGCGATTTCATTGGCGCGGACATATTTGCTGCGGCCGGCACAATCGAAAATGACCACGTTGGCCTGACTGATTTCATATTTTTCACCCAGCCGTTCCATCTGTGACAGATCCTTGTGCGGATTAATCCACTGCACATCCAGCATCTTGCTGTGCGCCTGATATTCGCGAATCAGACTGTTTACATCGTCATAAAGTTCGTGTCCCGGCTCAAACAAAACGGTGATGTGCACCGGACGGCTCAGGCTGTCGAGCAGACTGACGGTTTTATCTGAAAGCGTATACAGCCGGCCGAAGCTGATGTCCTTGCGCGTATAATGCCGGAACGAAAGATAATTGAGCATCAGCACAATTCCGGCAGCGAACAGCAGTGCAAGAAATGAATCAAGCCCTGTCCAGAAACGGTATCTTTTGCGGATTTTCATAATACTCAGTCGAAGGTCTTAAAGTCAAAGGTCGAAGGTCTCAAAGTCGAAAGTCGGGAAGTCAAATTTCCGGCGCCGGAAATGTGTTCCCGATCTGCGGCTTTTAGACTTTTAACTTTCAGACGTTTCATGTTTTTCAGGTCTTATTCATCTTCGGATTTCAACTGCTTTCACGGTGGCAAACAGGAAAAATACTGTAGTGCTCAAATAAAAAATAATCGAACGTGAATCAAAAATTCCGCGTGCAGCTTCCATCAGATGCAGTGCTGAAGAGATGTAGGCGCAGATTTCGCGCACGGCCATACTTTTGGAAATGGTCGGTTCAATCAGCGCGCCGAAAAAGAGAATGCCCATGATGGCAAACGTTCCAATGGCGGCGATAATCTGATTCGAGGTGAGCGCTGAAAACAGCAGGCCGAGCGCAGTGAACGCGGCGGAGATGAGCCCGATCGTAAGATAGCTCGTCAGCAGCGGGCCGCCGTCGAGCAGAATTGCAGCAGCCGGATCGAGCAGGCGGACGATGACCGGATAGAGCAGTGTCGGCGCGCACATCAGAAGAAAAAATCCCCACACGCCGAAGAATTTTGCGAGTACTACCGTGGAATTATGCACCGGAGCGGTAAACAGCGTTTCGAACGTGCCGCTTTTGCGTTCCTCGGCAAACGAGCGCATGGTAAGAATCGGAATGACAATCAGCATGCAGAACCAGATGACAATCACCAGTCCCTGAATGGAACGGATCATTTCCAGATTTTCTTTAACCAGCCAGTAAAAGCCGCAGCCGGTAATCAGCAGAAAAAACGTCAGCATTAC
Organism: Kiritimatiellales bacterium; assembly: GCA_041656295.1. Lineage (NCBI taxonomy): Bacteria > Pseudomonadati > Kiritimatiellota > Kiritimatiellia > Kiritimatiellales > Kiritimatiellales bacterium. Next base: position 34,425 of record JBBADV010000022.1, read on the forward strand.
ATAAGCGATCGGCGATAAAAACATCGCTGCCAGTTCGCGTTTCCAAAGTGCTGGGAAAGTTTTCATAAATTCAGTCTTAAGGTTTTAAAGTCGAAGGTCTCAAAGTCAAAATTCCGGCGTCGGAAATGTGTTCCCGACCTGCGGCTTTTAGACTTTTGACGTTCAGACGTTTCATTGTTCCGGAAGTTCTTCACTGTTGACGAGCGATACAAAAATATCTTCAAGCGAGCGGCTTTCAAGATGCAATTCGCGCAGTTTCCAGCCGTTCTTCACAGCGCATTCAAAAATTTGTGTACGGATTTCCGGAGACACGGCATTGATACAGCAGCTGTGCCAGCCGTCAGTGAGCGGTGTCACAGTGACTTCTTCGACAATATTCATTGCCTTAATTGCTGCGATGATATTTTCTGTTGCGCCGGAAATTTCGGCCACGATCCGCGTTTCGCCTTCAAGCCGGCGCTGGAGCTGCTGCGGTGAATCCGATGCAACAAGCTTGCCTTTATTGATGATCAGAATCCGCGGGCAGGTCATTTCAACTTCCGGCAGAATGTGTGTGGAAAGCAGCAGGGTGTGGCGTTCGGCGAGGCGGCGGATGAGTTCGCGCACTTCGCGGATCTGTCCGGGGTCGAGACCGGCAGTCGGTTCATCGAGAATTAAAAGGTCGGGGTCGTGAATCAGGCTGTCAGCCAGGCCGACGCGCTGCCGGTAGCCTTTGGAAAGCTGACCGATAATCCGCTTGTTCATGTGAGTCAGTCCGCACAGTTCCATCACCGTATCCCGGCGTTCACGGATTTTATTGCGCGGCACACCTTTGATTCTGGCGCGATAAGTCAAATATTCGTGCACGCGCAGTTCTGTGTAGAGCGGGCAGCTTTCCGGCATGTAACCGATTTTCCGGCGCGTTTCCACCGGATTGTCGAATACATTGCAGCCGGCGATTTCCACCGTGCCGGATGTCGGATAGAGAAAACCCGTCAGCATGCGCATGGTGGTTGTTTTTCCGGCGCCGTTCGGTCCGAGAAAACCGACGATCTCACCGCGCTGAATTTCAAACGAAATATCATTTACGGCGCGGTGCCCCGGAAAATGTTTTACCAGATTCTTTACCTTGATCATAATGCCGAACATCCAGATTAAATCGAAACAGGCATTATGTCTGCAAACCCCGCTCAGTCAAGGGGGAAGAAATCAGGGTGCGCTCTATTTTTGTCTTGCTAAAATCAGGAAGAGTGATTGTTTTACACAGCATGACACGCCAGCAATTTGTAGAACATCTGTTACAGCGCGCCAAAGGAAATTCCGGCACAACCGGCAGGGCGTTTGCACCGGCGAATATTGCCTTGTGTAAATACTGGGGCAAGCGTAACGCGGAATTGAATCTGCCGGTCAATTCAAGCCTGTCAATTTCACTCGGCAAACTCGGCACACAAACAACAATCAAGTTTGCAAAAAACCGCGATCGGATTTTTTTGAACAGGAAGCCGGCGCCGGCGGATTTTGCGCAGCGGATTTCAACGTTTCTTGATCTGTTTCGCGCCGGGAGTTTTTTTGAGGTACGGACAATAAACACTATTCCGACAGCGGCGGGACTCGCTTCATCGGCATCCGGATTTGCGGCGCTGGTCAAAGCGCTTGATCAGTTGCTGGGGTGGGGTTTCGGTGAACGCGAACTTTCAATGCTGGCGCGGATCGGCAGCGGCAGTGCGTCGCGTTCGATATACAATGGTTTTGCAATATGGCATGCCGGGATTCGCGCCGACGGTATGGACAGTTATGCCGAAACATTTTCCGGTGAATGGCCGGAACTGTGCATTGGAATTCTGGAAATTTCCGGCGCGAAAAAGAAAACCGGCTCAACTGCCGGCATGAACCGCACGGTGGCAACGTCGGCGCTTTACAAATCATGGCCGGCACAGGCCGCGTGTGATTACGATGAACTGTGCGCGGCAATTGCGGCACAGGATTTTGCGCTGTTTGGTAAAACGGCAGAAAATAATGCGCTTGCCATACATGCAACGATGATTGCGGCGCGGCCTCCGCTGTGCTACTGGAAACCGCAGTCGTTAAGTGCCATGCAAAAAATCTGGCGTGCGCGCGAACAAGAGCTGGAGCTTTATTTCACGATGGATGCCGGCCCGAATCTGAAACTGCTGTTTCTTAAAAAAGATTCCGGCGCGGTACGCAAACTGTTTCCGGCAGTGAATATGGTTGCGCCGTTTGAGTAAGGCAGTCCGTCTCTTGAACGCCGGAAAATTAAAACGGCCGGCAAGGGACTGACTGCCCTGCCAATTTATGCGGTCGAAGACAGAACACCACGGCTTTAGCCGTGGATGAATGAGCCTCCTGAATGCCGCGAACGCAAAGTTTCGCGGCGTTCAGGTCAGCTCCGGGAGGAGCTG